>NZ_SCMM01000009.1:0-102235 GCF_005503345.1 Ramlibacter sp. 2FC | reverse complement strand
CCCACACCCTCACGAATGTGCACGCATGACTCGGGGCCGCCGTAGCTGGCTAAGCCTTCAACGTATGACTCTTTCATTCACAACACTTTGCCGGTTTTGACCGGCGCACGGAGACCCGCATGACAACTTGGTTCCACCGCTGTCTCGCCACCGGCTTGCTGGCAGGGCTGACCGCCCTGGCGCAGGCCCAGGACAAGCCGCCGCTGAAGATTCTGGTCGGCTTCCCGCCGGGCGGCTCGGCCGACACGCTGGCCCGCCTGGTGGCCGACGGCCTGCGCAACGACTTCAGCCCGGTGACGGTGGAGAACCGCCCCGGCGCGGGCGGGCGCATCGCGCTCACGCAGACGCGCCTCTCGAAGCCCGACGGGCAGACCGTGATCGTCCTGCCCAGCGGGCCCATGGTGCTGTTTCCGCACGCCTACAAGAAGCTGGACTACGATCCGGCCCGGGACTTCACGCCGATCTCGCAGATCGCCCGATTCCAGTTCGGCGTGGTCGCCGGCCCCGGCAGCCAGGCCCGGACCATCCAGGAGATGGTGACCCAGGCCAAGGCCAAACCGGGCGAAACCAGCTACGGCACGCCCGGCCTGGGTACGCTACCGCACTTCATGGGCGTGCTCATGGAACAAAGCGCCGGCATCCAGCTCAACCACGTGCCTTTTCAGGGCGGCGGCCCGGCTAACACGGCGCTGCTGGGCGGGCACATCGGCTACAAGTTCGACGTGGTGTCGGAAACCGCCGAACTGCACCGCGCGGGCAAGGTGCGCATCCTGGCCGTCACGGGCCCCCGGCGCGACACCCAGGTGCCCGAGGTGCCCACGCTCAGGGAGGCCGGCATTCCCATGGAGGCCACCGCCTGGTTCGCCGTGTACGGCCCGGCCGGTCTGGCGCCCGACACCCTGGCCCGGATCGAAAAGGCCATGGCCGTCGCGGTACGCAAACCCGAGATGCAGGAACGCCTGCTCAAGCTTGGCTACGAGCCTATCGGGTCCACCTCGGCCGAACTGGCCGCCGCGCAACGCGCCGACCTCGCGCGCTGGGAAAAGCCGATCAAGGCCACCGGCGTGCAACTCGACTGATCCCCCGTTTTCCTTCCTGCAACTGGAATGCCTACCATGAATGCCCCACTTCCCCGCCGTGTGGCGCTGCTGGCGCTCGCCACCATCGCGCTGACCCTGGCCGCTGCGCCGGCCGACGCCCAGGACAGCTACCCAACCAAGGCCGTCAAGTTCGTCAACAACTTCCCACCCGGCGGCCCCTCGGACATCCTGGCCCGCTCGGTCGCCGACTGGCTACAGGCCAGCCTCAAGCAGCCCTTCGTGGTCGAGAACAAGCCCGGCGCCAGCGGCAACATCGGCGCCGACCTGGTGGCCAAGAGCCCGGCCGACGGCTATACGGTGCTGTTCGGCATAGACACGACCTTCACCGTCAACCCGCACATCTACAAGGGCATGCCCTTCAAACCGGCGGACCTCAAGCCGGTGATGGTGATGGCCTCGTCGGGCCTGCTGGTCGGCGTCCACCCCTCGACCGGCTTCAAGACCCTGTCCGAGCTGGTCGCGGCGGGCAAGTCCAAGGGCCTGAACTTCAGCTCGGCCGGCAGCGGCAGCCCCGGCCACCTCGCGGCCGAGGTCTTCACCGAGGCCACCGGCATGAAGATCAGCCACATCCCCTACAAGGGCAACACCCCGGCCGTGACGGCCGTGCTGGCCGGCGAAGTGGACGGCGGCGTGCTGGCCACGCCGGGCATGCTGCCCCATGTCAAGGCCGGCAAGATCACGGCCCTGGCCGTGACCAGCCGTCAGCGCTCCAGGCTCGCGCCCGAGATACCCACCGTGGCCGAGGCCGGCCTCAAGGGGCTGGAGCAGGAGGTGGTCTACATCGCCATGGTGCCGGCCGCCACGCCGGAGGCCGTGGTGCAGACCCTGCAGCGCGGCTTCGCCGAGGCGCTGACCCGCCCCGACGTGCAGGCCCGCCTGGTCAACCTGGACCTGCACTACGAGGGCCTGACCGGCGCCGCCGCGAGCAAGCGCCTGGCCGAGCTGTCCGAGCGCTACAGCCGGGTGATCCGCAGCACCGGCATGAAGGTCGAGTGATGAAACGCCCCAACATCGTCTTCATCGTCGCCGACGACCTCGGCTACGCCGACCTCGGCTGCTACGGCGGCCGCGAGGCCGCGTTCGGCCCGGTGTCGCCGGTGCTCGACCGCCTGGCGGCGGGCGGCCTGAAATTCACCGAGGGCTACGCGAACTCGCCGGTCTGCTCGCCCACGCGCTTCGCGCTGATGACGGCACGCTGGCAGTACCATCTGCGCGGCGCGGCCGACGAGCCGATCAGCAGCAAGAGCCGCGGCAGCCAGGTGCTGGGCCTGCCGCCCGAGCACCCCACCCTGCCCTCGCTGCTCCAGGCCAGCGGCTACCGCACGGCGCTGATCGGCAAATGGCACCTGGGCTACCCGCCGGCCTTCGGCCCGCTGCGCTCGGGCTACGAGGAGTTCTTCGGCCCCATGGCCGGCGGCGTGGACTACTTCAGCCACTGCGACTCGCGCGGCGTGCACGACCTCTGGTTCGGCGAGGAGGCGCGCAGCGAGGAGGGCTACCTGACCGACCTGCTGTCGCGCCGCGCCGTCGACTACGTGCAGCGCATGGCGCAGCAGGACGCGCCCTTCTTCCTGAGCCTGCACTACACGGCACCGCACTGGCCCTGGGAGACCCGCGAGGACCGCGCCGTCGCCGGCGAGGTCAAGGACAACCTCTTCCACCTGCACGGCGGCAACATCCACACCTACCGCCGCATGATCCACCACATGGACGAGGGCATAGGCTGGCTGGTCGAGGCACTGCGCGCCCAGGGCCAGCTGGACAACACGCTGATCGTCTTCACCAGCGACAACGGCGGCGAGCGCTTCTCCGACAACTGGCCGCTGGTCGGCGGCAAGATGGACCTGACCGAGGGCGGCATACGCGTGCCCTGGATCGCGCACTGGCCGGCCATGATCGCGCCCGGCGGCGTGAGCCGCCAGCACTGCATGACCATGGACTGGTCGGCCACGATGCTGGACCTGGCCGGCGCGAAGCCCGATGCGGCCTACCCGCTGGACGGGGTCTCGCTGGCGCCGGTGCTGCGCGACGCAGGCCACCGCTTCGCGCGCCCGCTCCACTGGCGCATGAACCACCGCGGCCAGCGCGCGCTGCGCGACGGCGACTGGAAATACCTGCGCGTGGACGGCAACGACTACCTGTTCAACATCCCTGCCGACGCGCGCGAGCGCGCCAACCTGGGCGGCCGCCAGCCCGAGCGCCTGGCCGCGCTGCGCGCGGCCTGGGAGGCCTGGAACGCGACCATGCCGGCGATCCCCGAGGACGCGACGATCAGCCTGGGCTATTCGTACAAGGACATGCCGCAGCGATGAGGCCTTGACGGTCGACCCCTGAGCGCCGGGTAGGATCACGGCATGTCCAGACTGCACCGCCTGTTTCCCTTCCTGAACTGGCCCCGCCCCGACGCCGCGCTGCTGCGCGGCGAGGCGCTGGCCGGCCTGACCGTGGGCCTGATGGTCATCCCGCAAAGCGTGGCCTATGCCGCGCTGGCCGGCATGCCGCTGATCACCGGCATCTACGCCTCCATCCTGCCGGCCCTGGTGGCGGCCCTGTTCAGCGCCTCGGCCCGGCTCTCGGTGGGGCCCACGGCGCTGAGCTGCCTGATCATCGGCGCCTCGCTGGCCGGACTGGCCGAGCCGGGCAGCGCGCGCTGGGTCGAGCTCGCGGTCTGGCTGGCCCTGCTGTCGGGCCTGCTGCAGGTGCTGCTGGGCTTCATGCGCTTCGGCTGGCTGCTCAACCTGGTGAGCGCGCCGGTGCTGATGGCCTTCACCCAGGCCGCGGCCGTGCTCATCATCGGCTCCCAGCTGCCGGCCCTGCTGGGCCTGCCGGCCGGCGCGCTGTGGCGCGGAGAGCTCGCGTCCCTGCATGGGCCCTCGCTGGCCTTCGGCCTGGGCAGCCTGGCCCTCCTGATGCTGGTGCGGCGCTGGCGCCCGGCTTTTCCCAGCGTGCTGCTGATCGTGCTCGCGACGGCCGGCGTGAGCGTCTGGACCGGCTTCGAGGCCGGCGGCGGCGCGGTCGTGGGCGCGCTGCCCGAGGGCCTGCCCGCGCCCTACCTGCCCTCTTGGCCGGGCTGGGCCACGCTGGGCCAGCTGCTGCTGCCCACCCTGGTGATCACGCTGGTGAGCTTCCTCGAGACCGCCTCCAGCGCCAAGGTGGACAACGAGCGCGAAGGCAAGCGCTGGAACCAGGACCAGGACCTGATCGGCCAGGGCCTGGGCAAGCTCGCGGCCGCGTTCAGCGGCGCCTTCCCCACCAGCTCCTCGTTCTCGCGCTCGGCGCTCAACCTGTACGCGGGCGCGCGCACCGCCTGGGCCACCCTGGCCTCGGTGGCCGTGGTGCTGCTGGCCCTGCTCTGGTTCACGCCGCTGCTGCGCCATGTGCCGCAGGCGGTGCTGGCCGCCATCGTGCTGGCTGCCGTGCTGGGCCTGATTCGCCCGCGCGAGTTCTCACGCCTGTGGCGCATCTCGCGCCCCGAGGCCGTCACGGCCGGCGCGACCTTCACGATCACGCTGGCGGCCGCGCCACAGCTGTACTGGGGCGTGCTGGCCGGCGTGCTGATGGCGCTGAGCCATTTCCTCTACCAGCGCCTGCACCCGCGCATCATCGAGGTGGGCCTGCACCCCGACGGCAGCCTGCGCGACCGCCACCTGTGGCGGCTGCCGCCGCTGGCGCCGCACCTGTACGCGCTGCGCATGGACGCGGCGCTGGACTTCGCCGCCGCCAGCGGCTTCGAGCGCGCCATCACCGAGCAGATGGCCGCACACCACAAACTGCGTCATGTCTGCCTGTTCGCGCAGCCGATCAACCGCATCGACGCCACCGGCGTGGAAACCTTTGCCAAGCTGCGCACCCAGCTGCAGCGGCAGGGCGTGACCCTGCACATCAGCGGGCTCAAGCTGCCGGTGGAAAAGGCGCTGCGCCGCGCCGGCGAGCTGGTCGAGGGCGAGCGCCTGAGGATGTACCGCACCGACGCCGACGCATTGGCGGCGCTGGCGCAGCTGGAGGAGCTGCCGGCCGACATCGCGGCAGCCGCGATCTGACCCCCGCAACTTGGTCGCTCAGGCCGTGAGGATCCAGCCCTCCAGCGGGTCGAAGTCCGGCAGGCCGTAGCGCGCATCGCCCGCTGCGTGGCGCTGCTGCGCCCAGGCCGCCTGCACCAGGCACAGCACGGCGTCCAGGCGGTCGCCGCTGGCGTCGTCGACCAGGGCGTCGCGCTGGGCGTGGCTGAGCTTGAGGCGCAGGCCGAGGCGGGTGCGGCCCTGCTCGAGCGCGGTGATCAGGTCCTTGCGCGCGATCAGGCGCTCGGGCGTCTGGCGGGCCCGCTCGTCGCTCTTGTAGCTGCGGCGGCCCAGGACCTCGCGCGCCAGCAGGCCCGGATAGGCCTCCAGCGCCACGCGCGCCGGATCGCCCGCCTGCAGGCCCGGCAGCTGGGCGCCGGCCGCGAGCAGCAGGGGCAAGCCCGCATGCAGCATGAAGGCCACCGGCGGATTGACCCATTTCATGCTGGTGCTGCAGCCGGCCGGCCCGTCGGTGGCGCGGTGGGCGAACTTGCCGCCCGCCGGCCGTGCGGCGCAGAAGGCGGCGAAAGCCGCGCGGATCTGCTCGCGGCTCAGGGCGGCGTAATGAAGCTGGCAGGCCCGCCATTCGAGCGGCCAGCCCAGGGCCTGGACCAGCTCGCGTGGCAGGCCGAACGGCAGGTCGAAGCCGCCCACCCAGGACTCGCGCGGCGCGCCCAGCCAGTCGGCCAGGGCGGCCAGGGACTCCAGGGTTTCGAGGCGCTCGAGCAGCACGCGGCCGGCGGCCAGCCGACCGAGCGCGAGCACGATGGGCTTGCGGCGCGAGGGACTGCTGGAGAAATCGCAGCCGAGCAGCAGGGCCATGGACGCGCCTTCGACCGGCCCCCTCGCCTGCCGACTCAGGCGCGCCCGATGATGGAGGCGGTAGCCATCAACTCCTCGAGCAGGGCCAGCGAAACCTGGCCCGAGACGCTGTAGGGGTCGAGCTCGGCGCGCTCGGAGTACTTGAGCAGGATATTGGTGTTGATCTTGGTCATGTTGACCTGGCCCATGGTCCAGCCGCCGAAGCGCCGCTCGGAGATCTCCTCGTAGTGCAGCAGCACCACGTCCTTGTGGCGGGCGTCGCGCTGGATATGGCCGTACAGCTCGCTGATCGCCATGCGCCCGCCCTCGATGGCCTGCAGGAAGATGCCGCCGCCGTAGCAGAGGATGCCGGTGATGCCGCAGGTGGGGTTGAAGTGGCGCGACTGGTCCAGGATCTCCTCGATCACCTCGGGCCGGGGATCGACGGCGCGGCTGGCGTAGAGCAGGCGTACCAACATGTTCAGGACCTCCGGGGGATGAGCGACAGGAACTCGCGGCGCAGGTTGGCGTCCTTGAGGAACACGCCGCGCATCACCGAGTTGATCATCTTGCTGTCCATGTCCTTGACGCCGCGCCAGGCCATGCAGTAATGGCTGGCCTCCATGACGATGGCCAGGCCGTCGGGCTGGGTCTTGTCCTGGATCAGGTCGGCCAGCTGGATCACGGCCTCCTCCTGGATCTGGGGGCGGCCCATGACCCACTCGGCCAGGCGCGCGTACTTGGACAGGCCGATCACGTTGGTGTGCTCGTTGGGCATGACGCCGATCCAGATCTTGCCGATCACCGGGCAGAAATGGTGGCTGCAGGCGCTGCGCACCGTGATCGGGCCGACGATCATCAGCTCGTTCAGGTGCTCGGCGTTGGGGAACTCGGTCAGGCCGGGCACCTTGACATAGCGCCCCTTGAACACCTCGTTCAAGTACATCTTGGCGACCCGGCGCGCGGTGTCGCTGGTATTGTGGTCGCGCTCGGTGTCGATGACCAGGCTGTCGAGCACGCCCTGCATCTTCTGCGACACCTCGTCCAGCAGCCGCTCCAGCTCGCCGGGCTGGATGAATTCGGCGATGTTGTCGTTGGCGTGGTAGCGCTTGCGGGCCGCCTGGACGCGCTCGCGGATCTTCACGGAGACCGGCGTCCCTTCGTCGACCGGGCGTGCGGCATCGGCAGCAGTCATGGCTTGGGGGGCTTTCATTAACATCCGACGATGGTACCAGCACTGGCCCGCCGAGGCCTTCCACTCGAAAACGCCCTACCCCATTGCGTAGCAAGCTATCAAATCAGGAGCTTGGTAGGTCGACGGCCCCTTCCGGCCGCTCAGTAGCGCTTGCCCGTGATGAACAGCGCCAGCCGCATCAGGCCCAGCGCCATGCGCTCGAGCAGGCGCTGGTAGAGCGGCCGGTTGGCGTACTCGCTGGCCGCCACCGGCCGGCTGTCGTGGCGTATGGCGTGCATCAGGCGCTCGCGCAGCACGGCGGCAAAGTGTGCGTCCTGCACCACGACGTTGGCCTCGCGCGCCAGCAGCATGCTCAGGGGGTCGATGTTGGACGAGCCCACCGTGGCCCAGGGACGCTCGCCTTGCGCATCGATCACGGCGACCTTGGCGTGCAGGAAGCTGGCCGTGTACTCGTGGATCTCGACCCCCGCCGCCATCAGGGCGCCATAGACCGGGCGGGTGGCGTGGAACTGCATGAAGTACTCGTAGCGCCCCTGCAGCAGCAGGCGCACCTTCACGCCGCGCCGGGCCGCGTGGATCAGCGCCTTGCGCAGCTTGCGCCCGGGCACGAAATAGGCGTTGGCGATGATGATTTCCTGGCGCGCGCCGGCGATCGCCCGACGGTAGGCCTTCTCGATCTGGCTGCGGTGCAGCAGGTTGTCGCGCAGCAGCAGGCCGGCTTTGGCCACCCAGAGGTGGCCGCGCCCAGGCGCGGGCTCGGGGCCGGTCCAGGGCAGGTGCAGGCCACCGGCGCGGAACGAGCTGAAGGCCTGCGGGAAATTGTGCTGGCGCACGTTGCGCACCGCCTGGATGCGCCACCACAGCTGGGCCGTGGTCTCCTGGGCCTGCTGCACCAGGGCCCCGCTGGCGCGCACCGCGAAATCGAGCCGCGGCCGCGCCAGCTGGCCATGGTTGGGGTCGTGGTAGTCGTCCAGGATGTTGATGCCGCCGCAGAACGCCAGCCGCCCGTCGACTACGCAGAGCTTGCGGTGCAGGCGCCGCCAGCGGCTGGGAATCAGCAGGCCCAGCGCGCCCAGCGGCGAGTAGACGCGCCACTGCACGCCCGCGGCGTCGAAGCGCCGCTGCCAGCTCGGCGGCAGCGCCCCCGTGCCCACGCCGTCGACCACCAGCCACACGGTGACGCCGCGCCGCGCGGCGCGCTCCAGCGCCTCGGCCACCTCGGCGCCGACGCCGGTGCAGTCGAAGATGTAGGTCTCCAGCCTGACCTCCGAGCGCGCCTGGTCGATCGCCGCGATCAAGGCCGGGAAGTACTCCTCTCCGCCCTGCAGCAGCTGGATCTGGTGGCCGTCGCGCAGCAGGGCGCCAGGGTTGCGCATGCCTTGCGGCCCTAGGGCCTGTTAACACTGTTTTTGCCAGTGCGAACGTGGTTAAAAGCGTGCCAATCTAGGCGCGCGACGACGCCCAGGCTGGCCGCCTGGGCTAGGAGTGCAACAACGAGTGGCACGCTTTTAATCACGTTCCCTCCGGGTTGCGGCCAAAAAGGCCATGCGCCGCGTTGCGAAACATCGCCGGGGTGCCGCCCGCAGCCGTTGGTCTGCGAAGCGAACCAGGCGAAGGGCGGCATTGGCGTTGCTGCGCTGTACAGCTTCGCGCACGGACGCTGCGCAACGCCCCCCGGCTGCGTTTCGCGCCTTGCGCATGGCCTTTTTGATCCGCAACGCATCTGGCAAAAACAGTGTGAACAGGCCCTAGAGTTTGAACTCGGCGATCAGCGGCAGGTGGTCCGACATGCGGCCCCAGACCGGGCCGCGTGGCACATGCTGGGCCAGGGGCTTGAGGCCGCGCACGTAGACGCGGTCGAGCGCCGCCAGCGGCAGGCGCGAGGGATAGGTCGGGCGCGGAGCGTCGTCGCCCTCGCGCAGGCCGACGCTGGCCATCATGCGCTGCACCTGCGTGCCCCAGTCGTTGAAGTCGCCGGCCACGACCAGCGGCGCCCTGGCCGGCACCTCGCGCGCCATGTAGCCATGCAACTGCTCGATCTGGCGCACCCGGCTGGCAGGGATCAGCCCCAGGTGCACGACGATCACGTGCAGCCGCCGCGTCTGCACCTCGATCTCGACATGCAGCAGGCCGCGCTGCTCGAAGCGGTGGTCGGACATGTCCTCGTGCTGGTGCATCACCACCGGCCAGCGCGAGAGCAGCGCGTTGCCGTGCTCGCCGTGGCGGGTGAAGGCATTGGTGCGGTAGACCGACTCGTAGCCCTCGGGCGCCAGGAACTCGGCCTGCGGCAGCTCGGGCCAGTGCGCGAAGTAGCGCTCCTCGCGCCGGTGCAGCTTGCGCACCTCCTGCAGGCAGACCACGTCGGCGTCCAGCTGCTCGACCGCATGGCCCAGGTTGTGGATCTCCAGCCGTCGGCGCGGGCCTATGCCCTGCACACCCTTGTGGATGTTGTAGGTCGCGATGCGGAGCTGGCGTGGCTGGGCGTTCACAGCGCCAACATTACCGCAAAAAGCGCGGCAGCAGCATGATGGCTTCGGCGTTGGACGGCGAAAAACAGGCGTCGGCCGCGGCTTGGTAAGGCAGCCAGCGCAGGGCGGTGTGCTCGCTCGGGTTGAGCCGGACCGGCGTGCCCTGCGGCACGCGCAGGCCGAACAGGTGCTCGGTGTTGCGCGTCACGCCCGGCGCGTAGCGGTGCCGCCAGCGCGGATAGATCTCGTAGACGTTCTCCAGCCCCCAGTCGCTCAGCCGACAGGCCGGGCCCAGGGCGTCGATGCCGGTTTCCTCCAGCACCTCGCGCACCGCGGTCTGCTGCCAGGACTCGTCCTCATGGTCCTTGCTGCCGGTGACCGACTGCCAGAAATCCACCGCATCGGCACGCTGGATCAGCAGCACCTCGAGCGCCGGCGTGTGGATCACGACCAGCACGGATTCGGGGATTTTCCAGCGTGGGGCGCCGGACGAAGGCGGCATGGCACGACCTCCTTGCCCTAGAAGAAGCCGCCCCGCGCCTGGCCCAGCCCCTGGCGCAGGCGTGCCAGCAGGCGCCAGCCCGACCACAGACGCAGCCCCCAGCGCAGGGTACGCCGCGGGCGCAGCAGCGCCAGCCCGAGCGCGGCAGCGGCGACCGCCAGCGGGTGCTCGCGCAGCCAGGCCACCCCCGCGCGCACCTGGTCACCCAGGCCCAGCACGGGCTGCAAGCCGGAGGCCTGCTGCGCGACGCGCTCGCGCAGCAGGGTCGAGCGTTGCTGCAGCGACTGGCGCCTGAGCACCAGCTCCTCGCGGCGCAGGCGGCGCGCGGTCATGGCTGCAAGCGGTCGTGATCGCGCTGCAGCTCCTCCAGGCTGGCGGAGAACAGCCGCGTGCCCTCGCGCAGCCGCTGCCGCGCCAGCCAGGCGGCAACGGCGCCCAGCGTGAGAAACAGCGTGGCGAACACAGTCAGGGCCAGCAGACGGTGCCCGTCCCACAGCAGCACCGTGAGCAGCACCGCCAGGAAGGTCAGCCCCAGACACAGGAAGGCGATGGCGCAGGCCCCATAGACCACCAGTTCGCCCAAGCGCAGCACTTCCTCGCGGGCTTCCACCGTGAGCAGTTCCAGCCGCACCCGCAGCAACTCGACCAGGCCAGCGGCCAGGCCGCGCAGCGACGCAGCCAAGGAAGGCGGTGGGGGCGATGGCGCCATGCGCTGACCGCCCGCGCTCAGCGGCGGCCGATCAGCAGGCCGACCACCAGCCCGATGCCGGCGCCGACGCCGATGGCCTTCCAGGGGTTCTCGTGCACGTAATCGTCGGTGGCGCGCGCCACCTCGCGCGTCTTGGCCTCGATCGCGGCCTCGGCGTCGGCCAGCTTGTTGCGCGCCACGCGCAGGTTTTCATTCATGCGCACGCGCAGTTCGGCGACCTTGCCCTCGCTCTGGGTCGCGGTGGCCTGCAGCAGCTCTTCGGCATCGGCGATGACCTGTTTCAGGTCGGTCACGAGTTTTTCCCGGCTGGCGGCGGTGTCGGCGAAATCGGTCATGTCGTCTCTCCTGCGTGAAAAAAGCGAATGGATCCAGACCCGAAACATCATACTGGCCAATCGGCGCAGGACCCGGCTTGCGGGACGTCACCACGCGGCCGCAGAAAAAGGGCCCTGAATCAGGGCCCTCTTGGTCGAGCCGCCGGCCGGCGGTCCAGTCTGACCGCTCAGGCGGCCTTGACGGCGTCCGGGTTGCGCAGGCGGATGTGCAGCTCGCGCAGCTGCTTCTCGTCCACCGGCGACGGCGCCTGGGTCAGCAGGCACTGGGCGCGCTGGGTCTTGGGGAAGGCGATCACGTCGCGGATCGACTCGGCGCCGGTCATCAGCGTGACGATGCGGTCCAGGCCGAAGGCCAGGCCGCCGTGCGGCGGCGCGCCGTACTGCAGCGCGTCGAGCAGGAAGCCGAACTTCAGCTGCGCCTCGTCGGGCGTGATCTTCAGCGCGTCGAACACCTTCTGCTGCACGTCGGCGCGGTGGATGCGCACCGAACCGCCGCCGATTTCCCAGCCGTTGAGCACCATGTCGTAGCCCTTGGCCAGGCATTTCTCGGGCGCGGTCACCATCCAGTCCTCGTGGCCGTCCTTGGGCGCGGTGAACGGGTGGTGCACGGCAGTCCAGCGGTCCTCTTCCTCGTCGTGCTCGAACATGGGGAAGTCGACCACCCACAACGGCGCCCAGCGATCCTCGAACAGGCCGCGCTTCCTGGCGAACTCGCTGTGGCCGACCTTCAGGCGCAGCGCGCCGATCGCGTCGTTGACGATCTTGGCCTTGTCGGCGCCGAAGAACAGGATGTCGCCGTCCTGCGCGCCGGTACGCTTGAGGACCTCGGCGATCGCGGCGTCGTGCAGGTTCTTGACGATGGGCGACTGCAGGCCCTCGCGGCCCTTGGCCACCTCGTTGACCTTGATCCAGGCCAGGCCCTTGGCGCCGTAGATCTTGACGAACTCGGTGAAGCCGTCGATCTCGCCGCGGCTCATCTCGGCGCCGCCCGGCACGCGCAGCGCGACCACGCGGCCGCCCTTGGTGGTGGCGGGATGCGAGAACACCTTGAAGTCCACGTCGGCCATCACCTCGGTCAGCTCGGTGAACTCGAGCTTGACGCGCAGGTCCGGCTTGTCGGAGCCGAAGCGGTACATGCCCTCGCCATAGCTCATGACCGGGAACTCGCCCAGGTCCACGCCCAGCACCTTCTGGAACACCTGCTTGATCATGCCCTGGAACATGTCGCGGATGTCCTGCTCGCCCAGGAACGAGGTCTCGATGTCGATCTGGGTGAACTCGGGCTGGCGGTCGGCGCGCAGGTCCTCGTCACGGAAGCACTTGGTGATCTGGTAGTAGCGGTCGTAGCCGGCCACCATCAGCAGCTGCTTGAACAGCTGGGGCGACTGCGGCAGGGCGAAGAACTGGCCGTCGTGCACGCGGCTGGGGACCAGGTAGTCGCGCGCGCCCTCGGGCGTGCTCTTGGTCAGCATCGGCGTCTCGATGTCGATGAAGCCGTGCTCGTCGAGGAACTTGCGCACCTCCATCGCCACCTTGTAGCGCAGCATCAGGTTGCGCTGCATGTAGGGGCGGCGCAGGTCCAGCACGCGGTGCGTGAGGCGCGTGGTCTCGGACAGGTTCTCGTCGTCGAGCAGGAAGGGCGGCGTGACCGAGGGGTTGAGCACCGTGAGCTCGTGGCACAGCACCTCGATGCGGCCGCTCTTGAGGTGCTCGTTGGTCGTGCCCTCGGGGCGGGCGCGCACCAGGCCCTTGACCTGGATGCAGAACTCGTTGCGCAGGCCCTCGGCCAACTTGAACATCTCGGCCCGGTCCGGATCGCAGACCACCTGGACCGAGCCCTCGCGGTCGCGCAGGTCGACGAAGATGACCCCGCCATGGTCGCGGCGGCGGTTCACCCAGCCGCAGATGCTGACGGTCTGGCCGATCAGTTCTTCGGTCACGAGACCGCAGTAATGGGAGCGCATGGACATAGGAGAGTCTTTCTGGGGCTGCGTCCGCGGGACGGGCCCCGACGCAGCAGATTCATGAATGGGAGGCTTCGACGACGGCCGGCGCCACCGGCAGGGCCGCGGGGCCGCCGGGCACCACCACCCCCATCGAGATGACGTACTTGAGCGCCTCGTCGACGCTCATCTTCAGCTCCACCACGTCGGCCCGGGGCAGCATGAGGAAGAAGCCCGAGGTCGGGTTGGGCGTGGTCGGCACGTAGACGCTGACATGCTCGCCCACCAGGTGGCTGGCCACCTCGCCGCCGGGCCGGCCGGTCAGGAAGGCGATGGTCCAGGCCCCCTGGCGCGGGTACTGGACCAGCAGGGCCTTGGAGAAGGCGTGGCCGCTGCCGGAGAACAGGGTGTCGGACACCTGCTTGACGCTGGTGTAGATGCTGCGCACCACGGGAATGCGCGTGAACAGCTTGTCCCACTGGCGCACCACCCACTGGCCGAACATGTTGGCCACGAACACGCCGGAGGCGAAGATGACCACGATCACCAGGATCACGCCCAGGCCCGGCACGTTGCGCAGGCGCTCGGCCAGCAGGTGCATGCCTGGGATGACCGCGTCGGCCGCGCCGAGCACGGCCAGGAAGATGCCGTCGAGCACGCCCACCATCCACAGCAGCAGCCACAGCGTGATGGCCAGCGGCAGCCAGACCAGCAGACCGGTGATGAAATAGTTCTTGATGTGGTGCTTCATGCCGTGGGGCTCGGTGGGGCGGGGACCGGCGCGCTCAGTGGCAGGCGCAGGCCGAGCCGCAGCCGCCGGCCGCCGGCGCCGAGTCGGCCGCCGCGCTGCTGGCCGGCGCGCTGGCGCTGTCCGAGCCGGCGCTGGTGCCGGAGTTGGCAGGCGCCGGGTCGCTGCCGCCCGCGCCGCTGCCGCCGCGGAAATCGGTGGCATACCAGCCCGAACCCTTGAGCTGGAAGCCGGCCGCCGTCAGCTGCTTGGCGAAGCTGGCCGCGCCGCAGGCTGGGCATTCGGTCAGCGGGGCGTCGGAAATCTTCTGCAGAACGTCCTTGGCATGACCACAGGACTCACACTTGTAGGCGTAGATGGGCATGACGGGAACTCTCGACTTTGGTGCAAAGCCCGCAATTATAGGCGGACGGCCCTAATTCAAGTCCCAAGGGACCAGCGGCGCACCTGGGGTCTTATACAATCGGCCGGTTTTTCGGCCTGCCGAGCCCCTGGCGCCCGGCATGGCCCTTTGGAGCACCCCAATCTTCGGAGCATGGGCATGATGAACAAAAAGCATTTCTGGATTCTGGCGCTGTCCTTCCTCGCGTTGACGGCCTGCGGCAAGAAGGAAGAGCCCAAGGAAGCCGCCGCGCCGGCCGCTGCACCGGCGCCCGGCGCCAACACCGAGGAAAAGGTGCTGAGCGTCTACAACTGGCCCGACTACGTGGCCAAGGACATGATCGCCGACTTCGAGAAGGAAACCGGCATCAAGGTCAACTACCAGACCTTCGAAAACAACGAGGCGCTGCACGCCAAGCTGGTCGCGGGCAACTCCGGCTACGACGTCGTGGTGCCGGGTGCGGTATTCGCCAAGGGCCAGATCGAGGGCGGGCTGCTGCAAAAGCTGGACAAGAGCAAGATCCCCAACTACGGCAACCTGGACAGCGCCATCATGGCCAAGCTGGCCACGGTGGACCCGGGCAAGGAGTACCTGGTGCCCTGGGCCTGGAGCTACACCACGGTGGGCATCAACAAGACCAAGGTCATGAAGGCGCTGGGCAGCACCCCGATGCCCGAGAACGCCTGGGACCTGGTGTTCAACCCCACCTACACTGCCAAGCTCAAGTCCTGCGGCATCGCCTACCTGGATTCGCCGACCGAGGTGCTGCCGCCCGCACTGCACTACATCGGCAAGAACGCCTACTCCAACGACCCCGCCGACCACAAGGCGGCCGGCGAGATGCTGGCCAAGGTGCGCCCGCACGTCCGGCTGTTCTCCAGCACCATGATCGACGACCTGGCCGGCGGCAAGGCCTGCGTGGCCCTGGGCTGGGCCGGCGACATCAACATCGCCCGCAGCCGTGCCATCGAGAACAAGAGCGACGCCGACATCCAGGCACTGCTGCCCAGCACCGGCGGCCTGATCTTCATGGACAACCTAGCCATCCCCAAGGACGCCAAGCATCCGAACAACGCGCTGACCTTCATCGACTACTTCCTGCGTCCGGAAGTCTCCGCCGCGCTGACCAACGAGCTCAGCTACCCGACGGCGAACAAGGCCAGCCTGGCCAAGGTCAAGCCGGAAATCGCCCAGGACAAGACGGTGTTCCCGGATGCCGGTACGCTGGCCAAGATGGTTGCGCCGTCGAACTTCAGCAATGCCGCGCGCGAGTCGCTGAGCAACGTCTACACCGCCTTCAAGAAGGGCAAGTAAGCATCGCCAGCGCATGCGGTGCGCTGCCATGCGTTGAAGACCCCAAGGGCTGTGGACACCACCGGTGTGCACAGCCTTTCTTTTGACCCTAGCTGACGAGATGGACACCTCCCCTGCCGCCGCGCCCGGAGCCGGCTTCCTGGTCATCGACGCCCTGACCAAGCGCTTTGACGGCGCCACGGCCGTCGACGAGGTTTCGCTGGAGATTCCCAAGGGCGAGATCTTCGCTCTGCTGGGCAGCTCGGGCTGCGGAAAATCGACCCTGCTGCGCATGCTGGCCGGTTTCGAGACCCCCACCTCCGGCGCGATCAGGCTGGGCGGGCGGAACATCGCCGACCTGCCGCCCTACGAGCGGCCGATCAACATGATGTTCCAGTCCTATGCGCTGTTTCCCCACCTGACGGTGTGGGACAACATCGCCTTCGGCCTCAAGCGCATGCAGATGCCCAAGGCGCAGATCCAGGAGCGCGTGCAGGCCATGCTCGACCTGGTGCAGCTGGGCAGCTTCGCGCAGCGCAAGCCGCACCAGCTCTCGGGCGGACAGCAGCAGCGCGTGGCGCTGGCGCGCAGCCTGGCGCGCAAACCGGAACTGCTGCTGCTGGACGAGCCTCTGGGCGCCCTGGACAAGAAGCTGCGCGAGCAGACGCAGTTCGAGCTGGTCAACATCATCGAGTCGGTCGGAGTGACCTGCGTGATGGTCACCCACGACCAGGAGGAAGCCATGACCATGGCCTCGCGCATTGCCGTGATGAGCCATGGCCGCATCCTGCAGGTGGGCACGCCCAGGGAAATCTACGAGACGCCGAATTGCCGCTTCGTGGCCGACTTCATCGGCAGCGTGAACCTGCTGGACGGCCAGCTCGTGCAGGACGCGGCCGACCACTGCACGGTGCAGACGCCGCAAGGCGAGGTCCGCGTCGGCCACGGTATGGCGGGGACCCTGGGAATGCGCCTGTCGATCGCGATCCGGCCGGAGAAGATGCACATTGCCACCGAGCGTCCGCCCCAGCCGCACAACGTGCTGGCCGGCCAGGTGAGCGAGATCGCCTACCTCGGCAGCTACAGCTCCTACATGGTGACGCTGGCCGACGGAAAAATCATCAAGGTCACCCAGGGCAACACCCATCGCCGCGACGACCCGCACATCGCATGGGGCAGCCAGGTGTACTGCTGGTGGGACGACACCGCGCCTATCGTGCTCAAGAGCTGACACCCGGGAAAGGCAACCATGTTTTCGAGCCCACGCTTGCGCTGGACCGGTGGCCGTCGCTGGGTCATCGGCGTGCCCTACCTCTGGCTGCTGGCGTTCTTCGCCCTGCCCTTCCTGATCCTGCTGCGCATCAGCATCACCGACATGGGCGAGGGGGTGGACCCGTTCGCGCCCATCCTGGCCAGCACCGACGGCCAGTGGCAGCTGATCCTGCGGCTCGACAACTTCGCGGCGCTGTTTCGCGGCGAAGACGGTCCGTGGGGCGCCACGCTGTACACCGACGCCTACCTGACCTCGCTCAGGTACGCGTTCTGGACCACGCTGTCCTGCCTGCTCATCGGCTACCCGTTCGCCTACTTCATGGCGCGCGCCGAGCCCAGCCGCCGGCCGGTCTACCTGATGATGGTGATGCTGCCGTTCTGGACCTCGTTCCTGCTGCGCGTCTACGCCTGGAAGGGCATCCTGGCCGACCAGGGCGTGATCAACCAGGCGCTGATGGCGCTGGGTCTGATCTCCGAGCCCCTGGTGATGCTCTATACCGACGTCTCCATGCTGGTGGGCATGACCTATGTGTACTGCCCGTTCATGATCCTGCCCTTGTACGCCAACCTGGTGAAGCTCGACCTGAGGCTGCTGGAGGCCGCCTACGACCTCGGCGCCACCCCCTGGCAGGCCTTCTGGCGCGTGACCGTGCCGCTGAGCCGCGGCGGCATCCTGGCCGGCTCGATGCTGGTGTTCATCCCCTGCGTCGGTGAGTTCGTGATCCCCTCGCTGCTGGGCGGGGCCGAGAACATCATGATCGGCCGCGTGGTCTGGGACGAGATGTTCAGCAGCAACAACTGGCCCAAGGCCGCCGCGCTGGCTATCCTGATGATCCTGCTGGTGATCGTGCCGCTGGCCTGGTTCAACCACCGCACCGCCCAGCGCGTGGCGCAGGAAGGAGCCTGAAATGCCCCCACGCTCATCACTTCGTGTATTCGCTGCCCCCCGAGGGGGCCCAGGCCTCCTTTGGGGCGGCGCTGTGCAGCGTCGTGCGCGCAGCTGTACAGCGCAGCAGCGCCATTGCCGCCCTTCGCCTGGTTCGCTTCGCAGACCAACGGCTCCGGGCGGCCCGGCAGGAGGCCTGAAATGACCGGCTTGACCCGCTGGCTGACGGCGAACCTGCCCCGCCTCTGGCTGGGCGCCGTGTACCTTTTTCTCTACCTGCCGCTGCTGTTCCTGATCGTGTTCTCGTTCAACAGCACGCGCCAGGATGGCGTGTTCACCGGCTTCTCGTGGCGCTGGTACCAGGCCCTGTGGGGCGACACCCGGCTGGTCGAAGGCTTTTTCCTGTCGCTGAAAGTCGCTCTGCTGACCGGCACCTTGTCGACCGTGCTGGGCACCTTTGCCGCCTTCGTGCTCGTGCGCTACGGGCGCTTTCGCGGCCGCGCGCTGTTCACGGGCATGGTCAATGCGCCCCTGGTCATGCCCGAGGTCATCGTCGGCCTGTCGCTGCTGCTGCTGATGGTGGCCGTCCAGCGCCAATTCGGCTGGCCCGAGCGAGGCATGCTGACCATCGTGCTGGGCCATGTGCTGCTGGGCATGGCCTACGCCACGGTGGTGATCCAGTCGCGCCTGCGCGAGATGGACCGCTCGATCGAGGAGGCCGCCATGGACCTCGGCTGCCGTCCGGCCCAGGTGTTCTTCCTGGTGACGCTGCCCAGCATCGCGCCGGCGCTGCTGGCGGCCTGGCTGCTGACCTTCACGCTGTCGTTCGACGACGTGGTGGTGTCGGAATTCCTTTCCGGGCCGGGCGTCACGACGCTGCCGCAGGTGATCTTCAGCTACGCGCGGCGCGGCGTGAACCCCTCGATCTATGCGGCGGCCACCTTGCTGATGGCGGTGGTCACGCTGGGCGTGCTGGCCTACAGCCTGCAGCTGGCGCGCCGGCAGCGGCTGCGCGAGCGGGCCCGGCTGGCCCGAGAAGCAGCCGACGCACTCACCTGAGCCAGGCGGCCATGGCCACCAGTCCGCCGATGAAGCCGGTGGCGGCCCAGGCCATGCCGCGCAGCAGGCGCCGGGTCGCGCGCTGTTCGGCGAGCAGTTCGCGCACCGACGCCGCCGAGCCGCCCTCCTGCTCACGCTGCTGCAGGAAGCTGTGCAACAGGCGCGGCAGCTCGGGCAGCAGCTTGGCGTAGCGCGGCGCCTGGGCCTTGAGCTCGCGCCACAGCCGCCTGGGGCCGACCTGGTCGAGCATCCAGCGCTCGAGAAAGGGCTTGGCCGTGGCCCAGAGGTCCAGCTCGGGGTCGAGCTGGCGGCCCAGGCCCTCGATGTTGAGCAGGGTCTTTTGCAGCAGCACCAGCTGCGGCTGGATCTCGACGTTGAAGCGGCGCGAGGTCTGGAACAGCCGCATCAGCACCATACCCAGCGAGATTTCCTTGAGCGGCCGGTCGAAATAGGGCTCGCAGACACTGCGTATCGCCGACTCCAGCTCGTCCACGCGGGTCTCGGGCGGCACCCAGCCCGACTCGATGTGCAGCTCGGCCACCCGCTTGTAGTCGCGCCTGAAGAAGGCCGTGAAGTTCTGCGCCAGGTATTCCTTGTCGTATTCGGTCAGCGTGCCGACGATGCCGAAGTCCAGCGAGATGTAGCGGCCGAAGCTGGCCGGGTCGACGCTGACCTGGATATTGCCCGGGTGCATGTCGGCGTGGAAGAAGCCGTCGCGGAACACCTGGGTGAAGAAGATGGTCACGCCGTCGCGCGCCAGCTTGGGGATGTCGACGCCGGCCGCGCGCAGGCGCTCGACCTGGCTGATCGGCACGCCGTCCATGCGCTGCATGACGATGACCTCGTTGTGGCAGTAATCCCAGAACATCTCCGGGATCAGCACCAGGTCCAGCCCCGCCATGTTGCGCCGCAGCTGGGCTGCGCTGGCCGCCTCGCGCACCAGGTCCAGCTCGTCGTGCAGGTACTTGTCGAACTCGGCCACCACCTCGCGCGGCTTCAGGCGCTTGGCGTCGGCCGACAGGTTCTCGACCCAGCCGGCCATCATGCGCATCAGGCTCAGGTCCTTCTCGATCACCGGCAGCATGCCGGGGCGCAGCACCTTGACCGCGACCTCGCGCATGCGGCCCTCGCGGTCCTTGAGCGTGGCGAAATGCACCTGGGCGATCGAGGCGCTGGCCACGGGTTCGCGCTCGAAGCGGGTGAAGATCTGGTCCACCGGCCGGCGGAAGGCGCGCTCTACGGTGGCCACCGCGACCTCGGAGGGAAACGGGGGCACGCGGTCCTGCAGGCGAGCCAGCTCCTCGGCGATGTCGGGCGGCAGCAGGTCGCGCCGGGTCGACAGCACCTGGCCGAACTTGACGAAGATCGGCCCCAGGCGCTCGAGCGCCTCGCGCAGCCGCTGGCCGCGCGGCGCCTGCAGGTTGCGCCCCAGGGCAACCGTGCGCGCCAGCAGGTGCAGCCAGGGCTTCTGGAAGCTGGTCAGGACCAGCTCGTCCAGACCGTAGCGCAGTGCAATCCAGACGATGTAGGCACCGCGCAGCAGTCGCCTCATGAACCGGCCCCGCCGGCGCCGGGGCGGGTGCGGGACAGGACGAACTGGCGCAGCGCCAGCGCCGCGCCGCGCGCGGCCTGGGCCAGCTGGTGCGCCGGCGCATCGCCGATCAGGCGCGCCAGGTCTTCCTCGGCGTCCCAGCGCACATGGTCGACCAGCCAGTTCACCTCGGCGGCGAGCTGCACGTCGCCCTCGATGCGCACCGCGGGCCGCTCGCCGCTCAGCACCGCCTGGGCCAGGGCCAGCGGCGAGCTGTCGGTGAGCGTGAGGCGCAGCTCGGGCTCGCCGTCCGGCACCTGCTCGAGCAACCCCGCCGGCGTGGCGGCCAGCTGCAGGCGGAACTGCCGCCACTGCAGGCGCACCCGGCTGCCCTTCTGCCGCATCAGCCGCGCCTGGGCCTCGGGCTCCTGCATCAGCACGTGGTTGAGGAACAGCACCAGGCGGTGCTGGACCTCGTCGGCCATCCAGTCAGGCGGCTGCAGCCGGTCGCCGAGCTGCTCCAGCGCGCCGGCCAGCATGGAAAAAGGGGACGATGTTGCCATGGTCCCCGATTATTCCCTGAAAGCGGTGCCCCACCGCGGCAACCGCACGATGCAGCCGGTGCCTTATTGCAGCGCCTGCACCCCTGCCACCAGCCAGCCGCTGGCGCCGCTGCGGGGCTTGGTCATGTTCCAGACCTCGCGGAACGGGCTGGGGCCGGCCGAGGGCTCCTCGCGGATCATGCCGTTGAACTCGACGCTGGCCATGTAGTGGTCGGGCAGCTCCTCGATGCCCAGCAGCTGCGCCTCGAGCATCACCACCTCGGTCTTGTTCGGCTGGCCCGGGGCATGGCTCTCGCGCTCGGCCAGCTGGGCCCGGATCTCGCCGACCATGGTGTCGGTCATCATGGAGCGCAGGGTCGCGATGTCCGAGCGGTCCCAGGCGTCCTGCAGGGTCACGAAGTTGCGCTTGGCGGCGCCCAGGAAGCCGGCCACGTCGAAGCCTTCCGGGGTGCCCCAGGCCTGGGCGCCGGCCAGGGCCGAGCCGATCATGGAGCCGCCGGATGCCGCACTGGCATCGAAGGGGGTGGCATTGCTTTCCCAGGGACGCGCCGAGGCGTCGTTGCCGACCTTGTCCGGGCTGTACTGGCGCGGCAGGCTGGGCACGGCCGGCGCGTTGCCGGCGCCCTGGAAGGCCAGGCCGCCCTCGGTGCGCGGCGTTCCCTTGCGTGCGCGCATCACCGCGCCGATCACGGCCATCACCACCAGGGCCAGCAGGCCCATCAGCAGGAACTGGCCGAAGGCCTCGCCCAGGCCCAGCGAATGGGCCAGCCAGGCCAGGCCCAGACCGGCCGCCAGGCCGCCCAGCATGGCGCCCCAGGGCTTTCGGGCCGCCGGCGCAGCCGCACCGGCGGCCGTGGCTGCGGTGGCGGGCTGGGCCGTGGGGCTGGCCGCCTGGGTCGTGGTGGTGGGCGCGGCCGGCGCCTTGGTGGCCTCGCGCTGGGTCACGTTGCTCGACTGCTGGCCAATCGACTTGCCGCCGCCCAACCGGCGCGCGGCCTCGGCGTCCAGACTTGCGACGGCCAGCATGGCGACCAGGACCAGGGACAGGATCTTCTTCACGTTGCCTCCTCGTTTGCGTGATGCGTCAACACTTGATTCCAACATGCAAGGCCACCACTCCGCCCGTGAGGTTGTGATAGTCCACATGGCCGTAGCCACTATTTTTCATAAGGGCTTTGAGCTCCTGCTGCCCCGGGTGCATGCGGATCGACTCGGCCAGGTAGCGGTAGCTCGCGTCGTCGCCGGCCACCAGTTGCCCCAGCCGCGGCAGCACCTTGAAGGAATACCAGTCGTAGGCCTTCTCCAGTGGGGGCGCCACCTTGGAGAACTCGAGCACCAGCAGCTTGCCGCCGGGCTTGAGCACGCGGCACATCTCCTTGAGCGCCAGGTCCTTGTGCGTCATGTTGCGCAGGCCGAAGGCCACGCTGACCAGGTCGAAATGGCCGTCGGCAAAGGGCAGCTTCTCGGCGTCGCAGACCAGGGTGGGCAGCACCACGCCGGCGTCCAGCAGGCGGTCGCGCCCGGTGCGCAGCATGGCCTCGTTGATGTCGGTGTGCACGACCTGGCCGCGCGGGCCCACCTTGCGGGAGAAGGCCAGGGACAGGTCGCCCGTGCCGCCCGCGATGTCCAGCACCCGGTCGCCCTCGCGCAGGTTCGCCACCTGGACCGTGTAGGCCTTCCAGAGGCGGTGCAGGCCCATGGACATCAGGTCGTTCATGAGGTCGTACTTGGGCGCGACCGAGTCGAACACCCCGCGCACGCGGCGCGCCTTGTCCTGTTCGTCGACTGACTGGAAACCGAAATGCGTGCTGCTCATGGATCAGATGCTAGAGGAGTGAGGGCCCCAAAACAGGGACAACCCCGCCCCGCCGTAGGGCATTGACGGGGCTGGGCACCGGCGTGGGGGCCGACCGTTGCGAAAAACCGACTGCGGGCCAGCCCGGCTCAGTGGTGGTGGCCGCAGGCCGAGCCGCCCTTGTCCGGCATGGGCGCGTCGCGCTCGACGCCGGCCGCCTGCAGGCGCGCGGCGTAGTCGGCCCAGAGCTGCTCCTGCTGCGAGCCCAGGAAATAAAGGTAGTCCCAGGAGAAGATGCCGCTGTCGTGCCCGTCCGAGAAGCTGGGCTGCACGGCGTAGTTGCCGACCGGCTCCAGCCCGGTCAGCGTGACCTCGCGCTTGCCGGTCTGCAGCACTTCCTGTCCCGGGCCATGGCCCTTGACTTCGGCCGAGGGCGAGTACACGCGCATCAGCTCGAAGGGAATGCGAAAGCGCGCGCCGTCGGAAAAGCCCACCTCGAGCACGCGCGACTGGCTGTGCACCGTGATGTCCACCGGTGTCGGGGCACCGGCCTTCAGTCCTGCCATGGCTGTCGTCTCCTTCGCTGCTCAGACCAGCACGCGCTCGATGCCGCCGGCGTTGGCGGCCGACACGTACTCGGGCAGCCACTGCTCGCCGAGGATATGGCGCGCCATCTCGACCACGATGTAGTCGGCCTCGAGCAGCCCGTTCTGCAGGTCGCCGCCGTAACGGGACAGGCCCTGCAGGCAGCTCGGGCAGCTGGTCAGGATCTTGACGTTGTCCTGCGCGCCGACCGCACCCGAGGCGCGCAGCGCCGCCTCGCCCTTGCGGATCTCCTCTTCCTTGCGGAAGCGCACCTGGGTCGAGATGTCGGGCCGGGTCACGGCCAAGGTTCCCGACTCGCCGCAGCAGCGCTCGCTCTTGAGCACCTGCTCGCCGACCAGGGCCTGCACGGTCTTCATGGGATCCTGCAGCTTCATCGGCGTGTGGCAGGGGTCGTGGTAAAGATACGCGCCCTGGCCCTCGAGCTTGATGCCCTTCTCGAGCAGGTACTCGTGGATGTCTATGATGCGGCTGCCAGGGAAGATCTGGCCGAACTCGTAGCCCTGCAATTGGTCGTAGCAGGTGCCGCAGGAGACCACCACGGTCTTGATGTCCAGGTAGTTCAGCGTGTTGGCCACGCGGTGGAACAGCACCCGGTTGTCGGTGATGATCTTCTCGGCCTTGTCGTACTGGCCCGAGCCGCGCTGCGGGTAGCCGCAGCAGAGATAGCCCGGCGGCAACACGGTCTGCACGCCGGCGTGCCACAGCATGGCCTGGGTGGCCAGGCCCACCTGCGAGAACAGGCGCTCGGAGCCGCAACCCGGGAAGTAGAACACCGCCTCGGTCTCGGCCGTGGTGGCCTTGGGGTTGCGGATGATGGGCACGTAGTCCTTGTCCTCGATGTCCAGCAGGGCGCGCGCCGTGCGCTTGGGCAGGCCGCCCGGCATCTTCTTGTTGATGAAGTGGATCACCTGCTCCTTGACCGGGGCCGTGCCCACGGTGGCCGGGGGCCGGGCGGTCTGCTTCTTCGCCAGGCTGCCGAGCAGGTCGTTGGCCAGGCGCTGGGCCTTGTAGCCCACGTCGATCATGGCCGTGCGCATCAGCTTGATGGTCTCGGGATTGGTCGCGTTGAGGAAGAACATGGCCGCGGCATTGCCGGGGCGGAACGACTTCTTGTCCATCTTGCGCAGCAGGTTGCGCATGTTCATGGACACGTCGCCGAAGTCGATCTTGACCGGGCAGGGCGAGAGGCACTTGTGGCACACCGTGCAGTGGTCGGCCACGTCCTCGAACTCCTCCCAGTGCTTGATCGACACGCCGCGGCGCGTCTGCTCCTCGTACAGGAAGGCCTCGACCAGCAGCGAGGTGGCCAGGATCTTGTTGCGCGGGCTGTACAGCAGGTTGGCGCGCGGCACATGGGTGGCGCAGACCGGCTTGCACTTGCCGCAGCGCAGGCAGTCCTTGACGCTGTCGGCGATGGCGCCGATGTCGGACTGCTGCATGATCAGCGACTCGTGGCCCATCAGGTTGAAGCTGGGCGTGTAGGCGTTGGTCAGGTCGGCGTGCAGCGCCCCGCCCGCGCCGCCCGGCGCGCGCAGCAGCTTGCCCTTGTTGAAGCGGCCTTCGGGGTCGACCTGCTGCTTGTACTCGCTGAACGGGCGCAGCTCCTCGTCGCTCAGGAACTCGAGCTTGGTGATGCCTATGCCGTGCTCGCCCGAGATCACGCCGTCGAGCGAGCGCGCCAGCACCATGATGCGGGCCACGGCCTCGTGCGCGGTCTGCAGCATCTCGTAGTCGTCGCTGTTGACCGGGATGTTGGTGTGCACGTTGCCGTCGCCGGCGTGCATGTGCAGCGCCACCCAGACCCGGCCCTTGAGCACGCGCTGGTGGATGGCGTTGCATTCCTCGAGGATGGGCTGGAAGGCCGCACCGGCGAAGATGGCCTGCAGCGGCTCGCGGATCTGGGTCTTCCAGCTCGCGCGCAGGCGGTGGTCCTGCAGCTGCGGGAACAGCGTGTCTACGCCGTCCAGCCAGCCCTGCCACAGCGCGCGCACCTCGCACAGCACGGCCAGGGCCTGGGCCACGCGGTCCTCCAGCAGCTCGGCCGAGGGGATCTCGCTGGCGTCGTCGCTCTTGCCCAGCGGCAGATTGCCCTGGGTGAAGAAGGCCTCGAGCTCGCGCGTCAGCTTGAGCTTGTTGCGCAGGCTCAGCTCGATGTTGATGCGCTCGATGCCGTCGGTGTACTCGGCCATGCGCGGCAGCGGGATCACCACGTCCTCGTTGATCTTGAAGGCGTTGGTGTGGCGGCTGATGGCGGCCGTGCGCTTGCGGTCCAGCCAGAACTTCTTGCGCGCCTCCGGGCTGATCGCGATGAAGCCCTCGCCGCTGCGCGAGTTGGCGATGCGCACCACCTCCGAGGTGGCGCGCGCCACGGCGTCGGCGTCGTCGCCGGCGATGTCGCCGACCAGCACCATCTTGGGCAGGCCGCCGCGCTTGCTCTTGGTGGCATAGCCCACCGCCTTGAGGTAGCGGTCGTCCAGGTGCTCCAGGCCCGCGAGCAGGGTACCGCTGCGCTCAGCCTCGGCGAACATGAAGTCCTTGATCTCGACGATGCTGGGCACGGCGTCGCGCGCGTTGCCGAAGAACTCCAGGCAGACGGTGCGCGTGTGCTCGGGCATGCGGTGCACCACCCAGCGGCCGCTGGTGATCAGGCCGTCGCAGCCTTCCTTCTGGATGCCGGGCAGGCCGGCGAGGAACTTGTCGGTCACGTCCTTGCCCAGGCCCTCCTTGCGGAAGGTCTTGCCCGGGATGTCCAGGCGCTCGGTGCGGATCGGCGTGCGGCCGTCGGCCTCGAAGTACTTGAGCTCGAAGCTCGCGACGTCGACGTCGTGGATCTTGCCCAGGTTGTGGTCCAGGCGCGTGACCTCCAGCCACTGCGCCTGCGGCGTGACCATGCGCCAGCTGGCTAGGTTGTCCAGCGCCGTGCCCCAGAGCACGGCCTTCTTGCCACCGGCGTTCATGGCGATGTTGCCGCCGATGCACGAGGCCTCGGCCGAGGTCGGGTCGACTGCGAACACGAAGCCGGCGCGCTCGGCCGCGTCGGCCACGCGCTGCGTGACCACGCCGGCCTCGGTCCAGATGGTCGGCACGGGCCGGCCCACGCCGGGCAACGTAACCATCTCCACCTCAGTCATGGCCTCGAGCTTCTCGGTGTTGATCACCGCGCTCTTCCAGCTCAGCGGGATGGCGCCGCCGGTGTAGCCGGTGCCGCCGCCGCGCGGGATGATGGTCAGGCCCAGCTCGATGCAGCCCTTGACCAGGCCGGCCATCTCGGCCTCGGTGTCGGGCGTGAGCACGACGAAGGGGTATTCGACGCGCCAGTCGGTGGCGTCGGTCACGTGGCTGACGCGCGAGAGGCCGTCGAACTTGATGTTGTCCTTGGCCGTCAGCCGGCCCAGCGCGCGCTGGGCCTTGCGGCGCAGCGCCGCCACCTCCTGGAACGCGGTGTCGAAGCTGCGCACGGCGTGGCGCGCGGCCTCCAGCAACTCGGCCACCAGCGCATCGCGCGCCGGGTCCTGGTCGGGCGTGCGGCGCTTGGCCACCTCGCCGAGCCGGTGCCCCAGCGCCTCCACCAGCGCCTTGCGGCGCCCCGGGTTATCGAGCAGGTCGTCCTGCAGGTAGGGATTGCGCTGCACCACCCAGATGTCGCCCAGCACCTCGTAGAGCATGCGGGCCGAGCGGCCCGTGCGGCGCTCTTCGCGCAGCTGGTTCAGCAGGTCCCAGGCACGGGCCCCCAGCAGGCGGATCACGATCTCCCGGTCAGAGAAACTGGTGTAGTTGTAGGGGATTTCGCGCAGTCGGGCGGGCTCTGCAGCCTGGGACAGGATGGCGGCCAACGCGGTGGGAGCATTCATGGATGGAACCTGAGGGGTGGGCGTTGCACGCCCAGAAGCCTTGGGTGGACGATTCTAAGTCACGGACCAAGGGGCCGCCGGGGCGCGGCGCGGCAACCCTTGCGGCGCCGCGGGCAGGCTGAACGTGGCCCCGGGGCCGACTTGGCCCGGCCGCGGGGATCGCCTAGCATCGAGAACCGGGACCCTCCCCCGCATGCGATGAAGCCCGACGCCCTCACCCCCTGGCCCTACCCGCGCTGGATCGCCCACCGCGGCGCCGGACGGCTGGCACCGGAAAACACCCTGGCCGCCTTCCGTCTCGGGGCCCAGCAGGGCTGGCGCATGTTCGAGTGCGACGTCAAGCTCAGCGCCGACGAGGTCCCCTTCCTGCTGCACGATGACACGCTGGAGCGCACCACCAGCGGAAGCGGCCCGGCCGGCCAACAGCCCTGGGCTGCGCTCTCGCGGCTGGACGCCGGCGGCTGGCACTCGCCCGCCTACGCCGGCGAATCCCTGCCGACGCTGGAGAACCTGGCTCGCTTTTGCCTGGCCAACGACTGCCGGCTGAACATCGAGATCAAGCCCAGCCCGGGCACCGAGCAGCGCACCGGCGAGGTCGTGGCGCAGCAGGCGGCGCGCCTGTGGCGCGCCGAAGCCGTGCCGCCGCTGTTGAGCTCGTTCCAGACGGCGGCGCTGCGCGGCGCCCTGCAAGCCGCGCCGCAGTTGCCACGCGCCCTGCTGCTCGACCAGCTGTGGAGCGGCTGGCAGGCCGCGGCGAGCGCCCTGGGCTGCGTGGCCGTGGTCGGCCAGCACGCGCTGTGGGACACCGCCAGCGTCGCGCAGGCGAAGAGCGCGAGCCTGCGCTGCCTGAGCTACACGGTGAACGACGAGGCCACGGCGCAGCGCCTGCTGGCGCTGGGCCTGGACGGCCTGATCAGCGACCGGGTGGACCGCTTCGATCCGCGGGGCTAGCAGCCCGTCGGGATCCTAGCGGCGCAGCGACATCAGCCACTGGCAGGCCAGGGCCGCCAGCACCAGAACCGCGTAACTGCCCATGCGGCCGTCGCGCCCGGTCAGGACCAGGCCGCCGAGCAGCACCGCCAAGCCCACGCCGGCCTGGACCGCGAACTGCACGCGCCAAGCCAGGGCGGCCCGCCCCACCACCCAGGGCGCCGCCAGGGTCACGATCAGGGCGACGAACAGGGCGGGGGCGGCGAAATTCAGCAGGTGGTTGAGCAGATCGAGCGGACCCATGGCGGGCGAAGGCAGCGGCGGGCAGGGTTGAAGCGACAAATTTTATAATCCCGTCATGGCAGTCTGGGCATTGGGGCTTAATCACACGACCGCGCCGCTCGATCTGCGCGGTCGTTTCGCGTTTGCCGTCGACCAGATCGCGCCCACGCTCCACGGTTTGCGCGAGTCCCACGCGCGCCACCCCGAGGCCGCCATCCTCTCCACCTGCAACCGCACCGAGATCTATTGCGCCTCCGACCGGCCCGAGGTCGACCACACGCTGGACTGGCTGGCCGCCAGCGGCGGCGTTTCGCCGGGGTTGCTGCGCTCGCACACCTACCTGCTGCAGGACGGCCAGGCCGCGCGCCATGCCTTCCGCGTCGCCAGCGGCCTGGATTCCATGGTGCTGGGCGAGGCGCAGATCCTGGGCCAGATGAAGGACGCGGTGCGCGCGGCCGAGGACGCCGGCGCCCTAGGCACCACGCTGAACCAGCTGTTCCAGCGCAGCTTCGCCGTGGCCAAGGAGGTGCGCAGCGCCACCGAGATCGGCGCCCACTCGATCAGCATGGCCGCCGCCGCGGTGCGCCTGGCCGGCCAGCTGTTCGAGGACCTGGGCGAGATCCGCGTGCTGTTCGTCGGCGCCGGCGAGATGATCGAGCTGGCCGCCACGCATTTCGCCGCCAGGAACCCGCGCGCCATTGCCATCGCCAACCGCACGCTGGAGCGCGGCGAGAAGCTGGCCACGCGCTTCGGCGGCGAGGTCATGCGCCTGGCCGACCTGCCCGATCGCCTGCACGAATTCGACGCCGTGGTCAGCTGCACCGCCAGCACCCTGCCGCTGATCGGCCTGGGTGCGGTCGAGCGCGCGCTCAAGAAGCGCCGCCACCGCCCCATGTTCATGGTCGACCTGGCCGTGCCGCGCGACATCGAGCCCGAGGTCAAGGCCCTGGAGGACGTCTACCTCTACACCGTGGACGACCTGGCCGCCGTGGTGCAGACCGCCCAGGCCAGCCGCCAGGCCGCCGTGGCCCAGGCCGAGGCCATCATCGACGCCGGCGTGCAGAGCTTCATGCACTGGCTGGGCCAGCGCGGCACGGTGCCGCTGATCCAGCAGCTCAATGCCCAGACCGACGCCTGGCGCGCGGCCGAGATCGCGCGCGCGCGCCGCCTGCTGGCGCGCGGCGAGGACGTGGACGCGGTGCTCGAGGCGCTGTCGCGCGGCCTGACCCAGAAGATGCTGCACGGCGCCCTGGCCGAGCTCAACGCCGCCGACCCGGCCCACCGCGAGCAGACGGCGCAGGCGATCAGCCGGCTGTTCCTGCGCAGCCAGAACAAGAACGGCCTGTAGCGCCCGTCCCGAGGACGCGCTCCGCTGCGAGGCCCGTAGCGAACCACCCTAGCCCGCATGAAACCCTTTCTCCGCCAGCAGCTCGAACGCTACGCCCAACGCCTGTCCGAGCTCGACTTCCTGCTCTCGCGCGAGGACATCATGGCCGACATGGGCCAGTTCCTCAAGCTCTCGCGCGAGCACGCCGAGGTCGCCACGCTGGCCGGGCGCTACGCCCGCTGGCGCCAGCGCGAGGCCGACCTTGCCGCGGCGCGCGAGATGCTGGCCGACCCCGACATGGCCGGCATGGCGCAGGAGGAGATCACCGCCTGCGAGCAGGAGCTGGCCCAGCTCGAGCAGGAGCTGCAGCGCCTGCTTTTACCGAAGGATCCGGACGACGCGCGCAACGCCTTCCTGGAAATCCGCGCCGGCACCGGCGGCGACGAGTCGGCGCTGTTCGCCGGCGACCTGCTGCGCATGTACCTGCGCTACTGCGAGCGCCAGGGCTGGCGCGCCGAGCTGCTGAGCGAGTCGCCGAGCGAGCTCGGCGGCTACAAGGAGGTGGTGCTGCGCATCGCGGGCGAGCACGCCTACGGCCGGCTGCGCTTCGAGTCGGGCGGCCACCGCGTGCAGCGCGTGCCGGCGACCGAGACCCAGGGCCGCATCCACACCAGCGCCTGCACCGTGGCCGTGCTGGCCGAGCCCGACGAGGCGGCGACCGTGCAGATCAACCCGGCCGAGCTACGCATAGACACCTTCCGCGCCAGCGGCGCGGGCGGCCAGCACATCAACAAGACCGACTCGGCCGTGCGCGTCACCCACCTGCCCACCGGCATCGTGGCCGAATGCCAGGACGACCGCAGCCAGCACCGCAACAAGGCCCGGGCGCTGCAGGTGCTGGCCGCGCGCATCCAGGAGAGGGAGCGCACCGAGCGCGCCGCCAAGGATGCAGCCCTGCGCAAGGGGCTGATAGGCAGCGGCGACCGCTCGGACCGCATACGCACCTACAACTTTCCCCAGGGCCGGCTGACCGACCACCGCATCAACCTCACGCTGTACAAGCTGCCCTTCGTCATGGAGGGCGATCTGCAGGAGGTGGTGGACGCGCTGCAGGCCGCGCGCGAGGCCGAGCAGCTGGCCGAACTCGAGGTCGGTGCCGCGTGAGCCCCGCTCCCCATTCTCTGCGTTCAGAGCACCAGGGTATAGACCTGGGCCTCGGCACGCTCTTCGGCGCTGTGGCCAGCCAGGGCCTTGTCCCATTCGGACGCCGTCGCGCCATGGGCGGGGACGATGCCCTCGGTGGTCTCGGACACGTCCTCGGACGAGGCGTCCATGTCGATGACATGGACACGGTTCGCGTCGAACAGCCGTGCCACCATGGGGCCACCCGACTCGATCACGATCAGGTATTTCACCGGTGAGCTGTGCATGATCCGCCCCTCGTTTTCAGTCCATCAGGCCCACAGCATAAGCACCCCGGCCCCCAATCTGCAAGCGGCCCGTCCGAGGGAATGCGCATGACCCTGGCCCAGGCCCTCGCCGCGGCCCAGGCCCTGGGCCTGGCGCGCCTCGATGCCCAGCTGCTGCTGCTGCTGGCGCTGGAGCGCGGGCCGCAGGAGCGCGCCTGGCTGCTCGCGCACGACACCGACCCGCTGCCGCCCGAGCGCCAGCAGCGCTTCGAGCAACTGCTGCAGCGGCGCGCCGGCGGCGAGCCGCTGGCCTACCTCAGCGGGACCAAGGAGTTCTTCGGCCTGCCCCTGCGAGTCGACGCGCGCGTGCTCGACCCGCGGCCCGACACCGAGACCCTGGTCGAATGGGCGCTGGAACTGCTGGCCCCGCTGCCCGGCGCCAGCGTGGTCGACCTGGGCACCGGCAGCGGCGCGATCGCACTGGCGCTCAAGCACGCCCGGCCCGAGCTGCGGGTGACGGCGGTGGACGCCAGCGCCGATGCCCTGGCCGTGGCGCGCGCCAACGCCGAGCGCCTGGACCTGCCTGTGACCTTCCTGCAGGGCAGCTGGCTGTCGCCGGTGGCCGGCCGCCACCAGCTCATCGTCTCCAACCCGCCCTACGTGACCGACGACGACCCGCACCTGGCCGCCCTGGCCCACGAGCCCCTGCAGGCGCTGGCCAGCGGGCCCGACGGCCTGCGGGACATCCGCGAGATCATCGCCCAGGCTCCGGCCCACCTGCTGCCCGGCGGCTGGCTGCTGCTCGAGCAAGGCTGGGACCAGGCCGCGGCCGTGCGCGCCCTGCTCGCCGGCGCCGGCTTCGTACAGGTGCAAAGCCGCATGGACCTGGCCGGCATTGCCCGCTGCAGCGGCGGGCAATGGCCAGGGCTGGGATAATCATCGCTTGTCCGGGCCGCGCCGGCCGCAACCCCTTTCCTTAAGGAACCGAACCATGAGTGACGCCCAGCAACGCATAGACGAACTGGTCAAGAGCAACGACATCCTGCTGTTCATGAAGGGCAGCGCCAGCTTTCCCATGTGCGGCTTCTCCGGCCGCGCCATCCAGATCCTCAAGGCCTGCGGCGTGGACCCCAAGGCCCTGAAGACGGTCAACGTGCTCGAGGACGACGCGATCCGCCAGGGCATCAAGGAATACAGCAACTGGCCGACCATCCCCCAGCTCTACGTGAAGGGCGAATTCATCGGCGGCTCGGACATCATGATGGAGATGTACGAGTCGGGCGAGCTGCAGCAGGTGCTGGGCGCCCAGGCCTGACCCGCCCCGCCCGCCGCGGCGGGCTCCCACAGGACGGCCACCTCCGGGTGGCCGTTCGTTTTGGGCCGTCATAGGGCGGCGACCCTAGATTCGCCACGGACATTGAGAGCAGGCACGTCTTGTGCTTGAATGGATGCGTATCGTGCGTCAAAGGAGTGAACGATGGCATCCCGCAGTCTCGTGCCCTCATCCTCATCCCTGCGCCTGCCCGTGGCCCGGATGCGCAGCGTGTTCCAACCCGGCGAGGTCGAGCGCAAGCTGGCCAAGCTGCAGGACGGCGGCAGCCCGCGCGAGCACGAAGGCCTGCGCGCCACCTACGAGCGCATGCTCGAGCGCGGACCGCAGCGCTTTCAGGTCAAGCCATCGGGCGTGCCCGACATGGCAGGCCTGTACGAAACCCTGCCCAATTTCAGCGAGGTGCTGGACGACGTCAAGCGCCATGTGGCGCTGGCCCAGGACAGCCGCGACGGCCTGGAGGTCACGCCCATGCTGCTGCTCGGGCCACCCGGCATAGGCAAGACCCATTTCGCGCGCCAGCTGGCCGACCTGCTGGGCACCGGCATGTGCCTGGTGCCCATGAGCTCGATGACCGCCGGCTGGCTGCTCTCGGGCGCCTCCTCGCAGTGGAAGGGCGCGCGCCCCGGCAAGGTGTTCGAGGCCCTGGTCGACGGCGAGTACGCGAACCCGGTGATCGTGGTCGACGAGATCGACAAGGCCAGCGGCGACGCCCAGTACGACCCGCTGGGCGCGCTCTACAGCCTGCTCGAGCACGACACGGCGCAAAGCTTCACCGACGAGTTCGCCGAGGTCGCGATCGACGCCAGCCAGGTGATCTGGATCACCACGGCCAACGACGAGCGCGCCATTCCCGAGCCCATACTCAACCGCATGAACGTGTTCCAGGTCGACGCGCCCACGCCCGAGCAGGCGCGCCGCATCGCGGCCCAGCTCTACACCGGCATACGCGCCGCGCACGACTGGGGCCAGCATTTCGACGAGGCGCCGGCCGACGACCTGCTCGACCTGCTGGCCCAGATGCCGCCGCGCGAGATGCGCCGGGCGCTGATGACGGCCTTCGGCAATGCCCGCCTGGCCGGGCGCGACAGCCTGCGGCCCGGGGATCTGCCGGCGGCCAGCGCCGGCAAGCCGCGCATCGGCTTCGTGCAGTAGCGCACCAGCCTGGCGCGGTCAGGCGGTGGCCGGCGTCGCCGCGTCGTTCAGCGGCAGAAAGCGCTGCACCAGGCCAGCCCACAGGGCCGCGCCGGTGGGCAGGATGGCGTCGTTGTAGTCGTAGCCGGGGTTGTGCACCATGCAGCTGCCCTCGCCCTGGCCGTTGCCGACCAGCAGGTAGCAGCCGGGCACCCGCTCGAGCATGAAGGCGAAATCCTCGCTGCCCGAAAGCGGCGCCCCCTGCGGCGTGACCCGCTCGGCGCCGAACAGCTCTCGCGCCACCTCGGTGGCCAGCCGGGTCGGCGCCTCGGCATTGACCAGCACCGCGTAGCCATGCCGGTAGTCGAGCTCGGCCTGCACGCCGTAGCTCTGGGCCTGCGCCTCGACCAGGGCGCGCAGGCGCTGCTCGAGCAGGGCGCGCACCTGCGGGTTCAGCGCGCGCAGGCTGAGCTCCAGCGTGACGCTGTCGGGGATCACGTTGTTGGCCTGTCCGCCATGGATCGCGCCCACGGTGACCACGGCCATCTCGCCGGGGTCGACGTTGCGCGACACCAGGGTCTGCAGTGCCATCACGATCGAGGCGGCCGCCACCACCGGGTCGGTCGCGCGATGCGGCATGGCGCCGTGGCCGCCCACGCCGCGCAGCCGGATCGTGGCGTAGTCCGAGGAGGCCATGAAGGCGCCGCTGCGAAACACCAGCTGGCCCTGCGGCAGGCCCGGCATGTTGTGCAGCGCGAACACGGCGTCGCAGGGGTATTTTTCGAACAGGCCGTCCTGCATCATGCGCAGCGCGCCGCCCAGCCCCTCCTCGGCCGGCTGGAAGATCAGGTTCAGCGTGCCGGAAAAGCCGCGCGTGTCGCCCAGGTAATGCGCGGCGCCCAGCAGCGTCGCCGTGTGGCCGTCGTGCCCGCAGGCATGCATCACGCCGGCATGGGCGCTGGCCCAGGGCAGGCCCGAGGCCTCCTGGATAGGCAGCGCGTCCATGTCGGCGCGCAGGCCGATGGCGCGAGAGCCCGTGCCGCAGCGCAGCCGCCCCACGACGCCGGTGCCGCCCAGGCCGCGTTCGACCTCGTAGCCCCAGTCCGTGAGGCAGCGCGCCACGATGTCGCTGGTGCGCCGCTCCTCGAAACCGAGTTCGGGGTGCTGATGGATGTCGCGGCGCAGCGCCGTCATCTCGGGCGCGTAGCCCTGCATGGCGGCCAACAAGTCGGCGGGAGCTGGGGAAAGCCTCTGCAGCATGGCCGGCCTCACTGACGCTCTATGCCGACCGCGCGGGCCAGCTTGCGGTAGCCCGCCGTCTCGGTGGCGTAAAAGCGCGCCGACTCCTCGAGCGACATGGGGCGGGCCACCAGCTGGCTTTGCGCCGTCAGCGACTCGCGCACCTTGGAGTCGCTCAGCGTCGCCTGGATGGCCTTCTGCAGCCGCTGCACCACCTCGGCCGCCGTGCCCTTGCGCACCAGGTAGCCGGTCCAGGTCATGTAGGCGAAGTCCTTGAGCAGCTTGCCCTCGGTCGCCGTGGGCAGCTGCTTGAGGGTCTCGGCGCGCTGGGCGCCGAGCTGGCCCAGCAGCTTGACGCGGCCGGCCGCGACCATGCCGTCGATGGCGCCGAAATGCGGCAGGATGGCGTAGTCCACGTTGCCGCCGGCCAGGTCCTGCAGCAGCGGCGCCGCGCCCTTGTAGGGCACATGGGTCATCTTCGCGCCTATCACCTGGCCCAGGTGCTCGGACAGCACATGGTAGAGCGAGCCCGTGCCCACGCTGCCGTAGTTCAGCGGCTTGTCCCTGGGCGCCTGGCGCGCCAGCGTGACCAGCTCGTCCATGCTGGCGGCCGGCAAGTCCTTTCTCGCCACCACCACCATGGGCGTCTGGGCGATCAGCTGCACCAGCTGGAAATCCTCGGCCTCGAACTTCACCGCGGCATTGGCCAGCGGGGCGAGGATCAGCTCGTTCGGCGAGCCCTGGAAGAAGCTCTGGCCATTGGCCGGCGCCGACAGCACCTTCTGCGCGCCCAGCGCGCCGCTGACGCCGCCCAGGTTTTCAACCAGCACCGGCACGCCCAGATCCCTGGCCATGGGGGTGTTGAAGATGCGCGCGATCACGTCCGAGGCGCCGCCGGCCGGGTAAGGCACCATCAAGGTCAGCGGGCCGCCGGGGTAGGCCTGGGCCGAGGCACCGAGCGCGAGCAACAGGCTAGCCGCAGCCAGCACGGCACGGCGGGAGAGCTGGGAAATGGCATTCAAGGCGGGTCTCCTGGGTTGTGGGCAAGTCATGACCGAATGCTAGGAAACCCGGATGAATATGTCCAATGCATGTTTATTTTTATTTGAATGAGAAAAAGTTATTAATTCAAGGCCATGCATGGCCTTGTCGCCAGCCATAGCACGGCCCAGTCGTTACACTGGTAAAGACCTCGTGCGAGCCCGTAACATCGGGCCGATCCCCATGAGCCTGACCCAAAGCCTCATCGTCATCGCCCTGCTGATCGGCGTCAGCGCCTTCTTCTCGGTGGCCGAGATTTCGCTGGCGGCCTCGCGCCGCCTGCGCCTGCGCCAGATGGCCGACGAGGGCGACGCGCGGGCCGACCAAGTCATGCACATCCAGGAGCACCCCGGCAATTACTTCACCGTCGTGCAGATCGGCCTGAACGCGATCGCCATCCTGGGCGGCATCGTCGGTGAGGGGGCCCTGAGCCCCCACTTCAGCCAGCTCTTTGGCTGGTGGTTGCCGCCTGCACATGCCGACAGCGCCGGCTTCGTCGTCTCCTTTGCGATCGTCACCTCGCTGTTCATCCTGTTTGCCGATCTGCTGCCCAAGCGCATGGGCATGACCGAACCCGAGAAGCTGGCCGTGCGGGTGGTCGGTACGATGCAGTTGTGCATGTCGGCGTTCAAGCCCCTGGTCTGGCTCTACGGGAAGGGGGCGGACGGGCTGTTCCGCGCCTTCGGACTGCCGGCCGAGCGCGACGAGCGGGTCACGTCCGGCGACATCCTGGCCCTGACCGAAGCCGGTGCCCAGTCCGGCCTGCTGGCACGGGGCGAATTGCAGGTGATCGAGAACGTGTTCGAGCTGGACACGCGCAGGGTGGAAAGCGCCATGACGCCACGCGACCGCATCGCCTACTTCCTCAAGGACGACCCCGACGCCGTGGTGCGCGCACGCATCGCGGCCGAACCGTTTTCTACCTACCCCGTCTGCGACGGCGACATCGACCATGTGCTTGGCTATGTCGACGCCAAGGACCTGTTCCAGCGCGTACTGAACGACCAGCCGATCGCGCTGACCGACGAAAGCCTGCTGCACAAGGTGCTGATCGTGCCAGATCGCCTGACCCTGGGCGAGGTGCTGGAGCAGTTCCGCCAGGTGCACGAGGACTTTGCGGTGATCGTCAACGAGTACAGCCTGGTGGTCGGCGTGGTCACGCTCAACGACGTGATGAGCACGGTGATGGGCGAGCTGGTGTCGCTGCCGGCCGAGGAGCTGATCGTGCAGCGTGACCAAGACTCCTGGCTGATCGACGGCGTCACGCCGGTGCAGGACGTGCAGCGCGCACTCGACATCGACACCCTGCCGCACGAAGATGAGTACGAGACCCTGGCCGGATTCCTGATGGTGATGCTGCGCCGCGTGCCCAGGCGCACCGACAGCGTGAGTTGGGGCGGCTACAAGTTCGAGGTGATCGATGTCGACAGCTACCGCATCGACCAGGTCATGGTGACGCGGCTGGACGCTGCGGCCCCCGCCCCTCCTGCGTGCAGCGAAACGGCCCCCTCCGCACCGGCTCAGGCGCTGCCGAGCTCCCACTGACGCGTCGCGCCCAGCACGGCGTCGGGGTACGGCGCCCGGCCCCGGCTGCCGTTGTAGCGGCCCAGGGCCAGGAACAGGTCGCCGCGCTCGCGCTCCAGGTAATGGCGCAGGATCACGCAGCCGAAACGCAGGTTGGTCTGCGTAACAAACAGATTGCCCGGATCGCCGTCGCCGATCACGCGGGCCCAGAACGGCATGACCTGCATATAGCCGCGCGCGCCAACTTGCGATATTGCACGACGTCGGAAGGCGCTCTCCACTTGGATCAGCCCCAGCACCAGCGACTTGTCCAGCCCAGCACGCGTCGCCTCGTACCAGACTGTCTGCAGAAATTCATCGCGCTCCTGCAAATCTGGCATGCGCCGCGTAAGTCGCGCTCCCATCCTAATTCGCCAGCGCAGGTACTGCAGCCGCGCCTCCGTTGTGCGGAACTCGGACTCGGGCGGTGCGCTGTAAGCAATCGCTGCGCGAAGCGCGCTGCGCACCGAGTCGGCCAGCGGCTCCTCGAGCTGACCTCCGGCCCGGGCCGGCGCGGCCCAGCCCCCCAGCCCCAGGCCCGCTGGCAGGGCCAGCAGGCAGGTTCTGCGGGACAGGCCGGGCTGCATGGTCGCCAACTCGCCGCCGGCCCCGCTCAGGCCGCGAGCCGCCCCTTCACGAAGGCGAACACCTGGTCCGCCGGCACCTTGCTCGCCGCCGCCTCGCGGCGGTGCTGGTACTCGAGCAGCCCTTCCTTGAGGCCGCGGTCCGAGATCACCACGCGGTGCGGCACGCCGATCAGCTCCCAGTCGGCGAACATGGCGCCGGGCCGCTCGCCGCGGTCGTCGAGCAGCACGTCCACCCCCGCGTCCTGCAGTTCGTCGTGCAGCCTCTCGGCGGCGGCCCGGACCTCGGCGCTGCGGTCCATGCCTATCGGGCAGATCACCACAGTGAAGGGCGCGATCGCGTCGGGCCAGATGATGCCGCGCTCGTCGTGGTTCTGCTCGATGGCAGCGGCCGGCAGGCGGGTGATGCCTATGCCGTAGCAGCCCATTTCCATGAACTGCGGCTTGCCGGTCTCGTCCAGGAAGGTCGCGTTCATGGCACGCGAGTACTTGGTGCCGAGGTAGAACACATGGCCGACCTCGATGCCGCGCTCGATCGCCAGCGGGCCCTGTCCGTCGGGCGAGGGGTCGCCGGCGACCACGTTGCGCAGGTCGGCCACCAGGTCGGGCTCGGGCAGGTCACGTCCCCAGTTGACGCCGGTCAGGTGGTGGTCCACCTCGTTGGCGCCGCAGATCCAGTCGGCCATCACGGCGACCTCGCGGTCGGCCACCACGGTGAGCGGCTGCTTGAGCCCGATCGGTCCCAGGTAGCCGGGCGGGCTGCCGAAATGGGCCTCGATCTCGGCGCCTGTGGCGAAGCGGAAACCCGCCTCCAGGCCCGGCAGCTTGCCGACCTTGACCTCGTTCATCTCGCGGTCGCCGCGCAGCAGCAGCAGCCACAGGCGGGTCTTGACCACCTCGTCGTAGTCGTTGAGCTCGTCGCTGGCCAGCACCAGGGACTTGACCGTGGTCGCGAGCGGCACGCCCAGCAGCTCGGCCACCTTGGCGCAGGTGCTGCGGTCCGGCGTGGGGGTGAGCGTGAGGGCCTGGGTCGCGGCCGCACGCGGCCCGGCCGGCGCCAGGGCCTCGGCCTTCTCCATGTTGGCCGCGTAGTCGCTCGCCGGGCAGTAGACGATGGCGTCCTCGCCGGTGGCGGCGATCACCTGGAACTCCTCGCTGAGGTCCCCGCCGATGGCGCCGCTGTCGGCCGCCACCGCGCGGTAGCGCAGGCCGAAGCGGTCGAAGATGCGGCGGTAGGCCTGGGCCATGACCTGGTAGCTGGCCTTGGCCGAGGCCGGGTCGCGGTCGAAGCTGTAGGCGTCCTTCATGACGAATTCGCGCCCGCGCATCAGGCCGAAGCGCGGGCGGCGCTCGTCACGGAACTTGGTCTGGATCTGGTAGAGGTTCTTGGGCAGCTGCTTGTAGCTGCGCAGCTCCTGGCGCGCGATGTCGGTCACCACCTCCTCCGAGGTCGGCTGGATCACGAAATCGCGCGCGTGCCGGTCCTTGATGCGCAGCAGCTCGGGCCCCATCTTCTCGAAGCGGCCGGTCTCCTGCCAGAGCTCGGCCGGCTGCACCACGGGCATGGTCAGCTCCACGGCGCCGGCCCGGTTCATCTCCTCGCGCACGATGGCCTCGACCTTGCGGATCACCCGCAGGCCCATGGGCATGTAGCTGTAGATGCCGGCACCCAGCTTCTTGATCATGCCGGCGCGCATCATGAGCTGGTGGCTCACCACCTCGGCGTCGGCGGGGGCTTCCTTGAGGGTGGAAATCAGGAACTGGGAGGCTTTCATTGACGGCTCGTGCGGGACGGGTAAGAGCTGGTCCTCTTGGCTGGCGCGATGCCTGCCGGGCATAATGGACTCAGTTCAAAAATTTGGGGTTTGATTATGCTCGACCGGGACGGCTTCAGGCCAAACGTCGGCATCATCCTGCTCAACCAGAGAAACCAGGTGTTCTGGGGCAAGCGCATCCGCACCCACAGCTGGCAGTTTCCGCAGGGTGGCATCGACCGGGGAGAGACACCCGAGCAGGCCATGTACCGGGAACTCCAGGAAGAAGTGGGCCTCCTGCCGGAGCATGTGCGCATCGTGGCCCGCACCCGCGACTGGTTGCGCTACGAGGTGCCAGACCGGTACATACGCCGCGACGCGCGCGGCCACTACAAGGGTCAGAAACAGATCTGGTACCTGCTTCAGCTGCTGGGCCATGACTGGGACCTGAACCTGCGCGCCACCGACCATCCGGAGTTCGACGCCTGGCGCTGGAACGACTACTGGGTGCCGCTGGACGTGGTGGTGGAGTTCAAGCGCGGCGTCTACGAGATGGCGCTGACCGAGCTGGCCCGCTTCCTGCCGCGTCACGAGCACCGCAACCGCTACCTGCGCGGCGGCATGCGCGCGCGCGAATTCGAGCCGGCCGGCCCGCGCCAGGAGCGCCCGTCCGGCGCCGGCCTGGAACTGCCGCCCGGCGCCACCTTCGAGCCCGACCCGCACACCGACCTGCCGTCCAGCGCGCAGGATGCCTCACATGCGGCGCCGCGCTAGGCGCGCGGCGCTGGCGCTGGCCCTGTCCGTGCTGGCCGCCACGGGGGCCTGGGCCCAGCTGGTTCCCGACGCACCGGACTGGCGCGAGAGCGAGGTGCCGCCCCCGCCGGCCTTCGACGTCAAGCGCCTGCTGACGGTGGAGATGCCGCGCCCCTCCTCGCTGAGCGTGGGAGTGGACCCGGCCACGCTGTCGATCAGCCGCGACGGCATCGTGCGCTACGTGGTCGTGGCCGCCAGCCCCAGCGGGGCCATGAACGTGATGTACGAGGGCATACGCTGCAGCACCGCGCAGCACCGCGTCTATGCGCGCCACCATCCGGACAGCGGCTGGACCACCGACAGCCAGTCCGCCTGGCGCTCGCTGCGCGACCCCATGCCGTCCCGGTATCCGCTGGTGCTGGCGCGCACCGCCCTGTGCAGCGGCGCAGCGCCCAACGGCCCGGTCGCCGAGATCGTGCGCAGCCTCAAGAACCCCTACCCGAGCGGCCAGCGCGATTGACGCCGCCCCTGGCGGCGCGGTCTTAGCGGCTGAGCACCAGGTTGTCCCGGTGCACCATCTCCGGCTCGGCCAGGTAGCCGAGCAGGCCCTCGATCTCGCTCGAGGGCCGGCGGCACAGCAGGCGGGCCTCGGCGCTCGCGTAGTTGGCCAGGCCGCGCGCGATCTCCTGGCCCTGGGCGTCGCGCACCGCGATCACGTCGCCGCGCGAGAACTCGCCCTCGACCGCCGTCATGCCGATCGGCAGCAGGCTCTTGCCCTCCTCGCGCAGCTTGGCGACGGCGCCGGCGTCTACGGTCACGGCGCCGCGCAGTTGCAGGTGGTCGGCCATCCACTGCTTGCGCGCCTGCTGCTTGGCCGTCTGCGCCACCAGCAGCGTGCCTATGGCCTCGCCGCGCGCCAGGCGGATCAGGGCGTCGGGCTCGCGCCCCCAGGCAATCACCGTGGAGGCGCCGGAGCCCGCCGCGCGCTTGGCCGCCAGGATCTTGGTGATCATGCCGCCCTTGCCCAGGCTGGAGCCGGCGCCGCCGGCCATGGCCTCGAGCACCGGGTCGCCCGCCTGGGCCTCGTGCACGAACTGCGCCGACGGGTCCTTGCGCGGATCGGCCGTGTACAGGCCCTTCTGGTCGGTCAGGATCACCAGCGCGTCGGCCTCGATCAGGTTCGCGACCAGCGCACCCAGGGTGTCGTTGTCGCCGAACTTGATCTCGTCGTTGACCACGGTGTCGTTCTCGTTGATCACCGGCAGCACCCGGTGCAGCAGCAGCGTGCGCAGCGTGGAGCGCGCGTTCAGGTAGCGCTCGCGGTCGGCCAGGTCGGCGTGGGTCAGCAGCACCTGGGCGCTGCCCAGGCCATGCTCGCGCAGCTTGGTCTCGTACATCTGGGCCAGGCCCATCTGGCCGACGGCGGCGGCAGCCTGCAGCTCGTGCACCTCGTGCGGCCGCGTGGCCCAGCCCAGCCGCTTCATGCCCTCGGCGATGGCGCCGCTGGACACCATCACGACCTCGCGCCCCTCGCGCGCCAGCGCCGACATCTGGCGGCACCATTCGCCGATGGCGACCTCGTCCAGCCCCCTGCCCTCGTTGGTCACGAGGCTGGAGCCGACCTTGACGACGATGCGCCGCGCGTCGCGCAGCACGGTGGAAGCGGGTTTCTGAGTCATTCGGGTTCCTGGGCCGCGCCGCGCGGGCAGCAGGCCGATTGCTAGGTTGTCAGGCCGGCCGTTCGGCGAAGCGCGGATCGGGCTCCACCGGCTGCTGCTCGGACACCTGCTGCGCGCGGATGTGCTGATAGACGGCCTGGATCAGCGGCTCGCAGCCCTCGTGCGTGAGCGCCGAGATCTCGAACACCGGGCCCTTGTACTTGAAGCGCTTGACGAAGTCCTTGACGCGGGCGGCGCGCTGCTCGGCCGGCACCATGTCGAGCTTGTTGAGCACCAGCCAGCGCGGCTTGTGGTAGAGCTCGTCGTCGTATTTCTTGAGCTCGGCCACGATGGACTTGGCCTGCGCCACCGGGTCCACGCCCTCGTCGAAGGGCGCCAGGTCGACGATGTGCAGCAGCAGCCGCGTGCGCTGCAGGTGGCGCAGGAACTGCAGGCCCAGGCCCGCCCCCTCCGAGGCGCCCTCGATCAGGCCTGGCACATCGGCCACGACGAAGCTCTGCTCGGGGCCGACGCGCACCACGCCCAGGTTGGGATGCAGGGTGGTGAACGGGTAGTCGGCGATCTTGGGCCTGGCGTTGGAGATCGCGGCGATCAGCGTGGATTTGCCGGCGTTGGGCATGCCCAGCAGGCCCACATCGGCCAGCACCTTGAGCTCGAGCTTGAGGCTCTTGCGCTCGCCGGGCCAGCCTGGCGTCTTCTGGCGCGGCGCGCGGTTGATCGCGCTCTTGAAGCGCATGTTGCCGAAGCCGCCGTCGCCGCCCTTGGCAATCATGATGCACTCGCCCGGCGTCAGCAGCTCATAGAGCACGTCGCCGGTCTCGGCGTCCGTGACGATGGTGCCCACCGGCATCTTGAGCGTGATGTCGTCGCCCGCGGCGCCGAACATGTCCGAGCCCATGCCGTGCTGGCCGCGCTTGGCCTCGTGGCGGCGCGAGAAACGGAAGTCGACCAGGGTGTTGAGGCTGGGATCGGCCACGGCGAACACATGGCCGCCGCGCCCGCCGTCACCGCCGTTGGGGCCGCCGAACTCCTTGTACTTCTCATGCCGGAACGAGACGCAGCCGTTCCCGCCATCGCCGGCAGCGATGTCAATATAGGCTTCATCCACGAACTTCATGACGGGTCCAGTTTACAAAGGAAAGTTGAGGAGGCGGGGCCAAAACACAGAAGCCCCGACCAGGCGGGGCTTCCGGAGTGGATCCTGCGGGCTTCAGGCCGCCGGGGTCACGTTCACCATGTGCTTGTTCAGCGCCCCCTTGGTGGCGAACGACACATGGCCGTCGACCAGGGCGAACAGCGTGTGGTCCTTGCCCACGCCGACGTTGGTGCCGGCATGGAACTTGGTGCCGCGCTGGCGCACGATGATGGAGCCGGCGCTGATCAGCTCACCGCCGAAGGCCTTCACGCCGAGCATCTTGGGCTTGGAATCGCGCCCGTTTCGCGTAGAGCCGCCGCCTTTTTTCTGTGCCATGACCTGTGCTCCTTAGGCAGTGATCGCGCCGATCTGCAGCTCGGTGAACTGCTGGCGGTGCCCTTGACGTTTCTGATAGTGCTTGCGACGGCGCATCTTGAAGATGCGAACCTTGTCGTGCTTGCCGTGCGCCACGACCGTGGCTTTGACAGTCGCGCCGGACACCAGGGGCGTACCCACCTTCAGCTCAGCGCCGTTGCCGACAGCCAGAACCTGGTCGATGACGATTTCCTGGCCTACGTCCGCAGCAATCTGTTCTACTTTAATTTTTTCGCCAGCAGCAACACGGTACTGTTTGCCGCCGGTTTTTATGACCGCGTACATGAATGACCTCTTGAAAGGAAGTTCCGCAAAAAGGATTTTTCGAGGAACCGGGGATTCTATCACGCATGCGGCGCGCTGTCACGACTGGCGGCCAGGCCTCGGGGGCGGCGGCGCGCGCTCCCTATAATGGCGCAACTTCCGTCCAATCGCCGCCTTGTCAGCCTCCCCCAGCACCGCCGCCATTCTTGCCCTCGTTGCCGACGACATGCGCGAGGTGGACAAGGTCATTGCCCACCGCCTGGCCTCCGGCGTCCCGCTGGTCGGCGAGGTGGCGCGCTACATCATCTCCGCCGGCGGCAAGCGCCTGCGCCCCGTGCTGCTGCTGCTGACCTGCGGCGCCCTGGGCTACCGGGGCGCGCAGCGCCACGAGCTCGCCGCGGTGGTCGAGTTCATCCACACCGCCACCCTGCTGCACGACGACGTGGTCGACGCGTCCACACTGCGCCGCGGCCGCCCCACGGCCAACGAGACTTTCGGCAACCCGGCCAGCGTGCTGGTGGGCGACTTCCTCTACTCGCGCGCCTTCCAGATGATGGTCGAGGGCGGCAGCATGCGCGTGATGCAGATCCTGGCCGACGCGACCAACGTCATTGCCGAGGGCGAGGTGCTGCAGCTGATGAACATGCACGACGCCTCGCTCGACGAGGCTGCCTACCTGCGCGTGATCCAGTCCAAGACGGCCAAACTGTTCGAGGCCAGCGCCCGGATCGGCGCCGTGCTGGCGGACAGCCCGCCCGCGGTCGAAGAGGCCTGCGCGCGTTACGGCCAGGCCCTGGGCACGGCCTTCCAGGTCATCGACGACGTGCTGGACTACGACGGCGACGCGGCCGAGATGGGCAAGAACCTCGGCGACGACCTGCGCGAGGGCAAGGCCACGCTGCCGTTGATCGCCGCCATGCGACGCGGCGACGCGCGCCAGCGCGACGTCGTGCGCCAGGCCATCGAAACGGGCTCGGTCACCGAGCTGACCGCCATCGTCGACATCGTGCGCCAGACCGGTGCCCTGGAGGCGACGCGGCAGGCCGCGGCCGCGGAGGCCGAGCGGGCCATGGAGGCCGCGCGCGAGTTGCCGCGCAATGAGCACTCCGAAGGTCTGCTACAATTGGCGGCTCAGCTTTTGGAGCGACGTTCCTGAAACCACTCAGGGCCCGTCATCCGCATCGGGGTGTAGCTTAGCCTGGTAGAGCGCTACGTTCGGGACGTAGAGGCCGGAGGTTCGAATCCTCTCACCCCGACCAGCTGATTCTCGACTGTCTTCTTTTGCCCACTTCGCGGCAATCCTCCACGGCCTGCAGGTTTACACGCACATCCCGATCGGCGATGATCAGGCGCTGTTCCCGCTCTTCGCCTTTCACCGCCGCACATGGCCTCTGTTGACACCGTCCTGAGAGAAGCTGCCGCCGCGACCTTGCCCGGCCTGGGTCGCGCCCTCGTGATGGCAGGCAAGCTCGATCAGAAGACGGCCGAGGAGCTCTACCGCAAGGCCCTGGCCAGCCGCAGCAAGTTCATCGCCGAGCTCACGGGCTCGGGCGCGGTCTCGTCGGCCGACCTGGCGCACACCATGTCGAACGCCTATGCCGCGCCCCTGCTGGACCTGGACGCGGTCGACCCGCAGCGCCTGCCCAAGGGACTGCTCGACGGCAAGATCTGCCTGGCCTACCGCGTGGTGGTGCTGCGCAAGCGCAACAACCGCCTGATCGTGGCCACGGCCGACCCTTCCGACCAGGAGGCTGCCGAAAAGATCAAGTTCGCCACCCAGCTCGGCGTGGACTGGGTGATCGCGGAATTCGACAAGCTCTCGCGCATGGTCGAGGCCAGCAGCACCTCGGCCACCGAGGCCATGGACCACATCATCGGCGAGGACTTCGAGTTCGACGAAGCCTCGATGGAGGCCCAGGCGCCCGACAGCGGCGAGACCACGAGCGCGGAAGTGGACGACGCGCCGGTCGTCAAGTTCCTGCACAAGATGCTGCTCGACGCGTTCAGCATGCGCGCCTCGGACCTGCACTTCGAGCCCTACGAGCACCATTACCGCGTGCGCTTTCGCATCGACGGCGAGCTGCGCGAGATCGCCTCGCCGCCGATCGCGATCAAGGACAAGCTGGCCTCGCGCATCAAGGTGATCTCGCGCCTGGACATCGCCGAGAAGCGCGTGCCGCAGGACGGGCGCATGAAGCTCAAGATCGGTCCCGACCGCGTGATCGACTTCCGCGTCAGCACCCTGCCCACGCTGTTCGGCGAGAAGATCGTGATCCGTATCCTGGACCCTAGCAGCGCCAAGCTGGGCGTCGACGCGCTGGGCTACGAGCCCGAGGAAAAGGAGCGCCTGCTCAAGGCCATCGAGCGGCCCTACGGCATGATCCTGGTCACCGGTCCCACGGGCTCGGGCAAGACCGTGTCGCTCTACACCTGCCTGAACCTGCTGAACAAGCCCGGCGTCAACATCGCCACGGCCGAGGACCCGTCGGAGATCAACCTGCCCGGCGTGAACCAGGTCAACGTCAACGAAAAGGCCGGCCTGACCTTCGCCGCGGCGCTCAAGTCCTTCCTGCGCCAGGACCCGGACATCATCATGGTGGGCGAGATCCGCGACCTGGAGACCGCCGACATCGCCATCAAGGCCGCCCAGACCGGCCACCTGGTGCTGTCCACCCTGCATACCAACGACGCGCCGACCACGCTCACGCGCATGCGCAACATGGGCATCGCGCCGTTCAACATCGCCTCCAGCGTGATCCTGATCACCGCGCAGCGGCTGGCGCGGCGATTGTGCGTCAACTGCAAGGCCCCGGCCGACATTCCCGCCGAGACCCTGGTCGAGGCGGGATTGCGCGAGGAAGACATCGACGGCAGCTGGACGCCCTACCGGCCGGTAGGCTGCTCCATGTGCAACAACGGCTACAAGGGCCGGGTCGGCATCTACCAGGTCATGCCGATCAGCGAGCCCCTCCAGCGCATCATCCTCGCCGACGGCAGCGCGCTCGAGATCGCCGAGCAGGCCCAGCGCGAGGGCGTGCGCTCGCTGCGCCAGTCGGGCCTGCACAAGGTCAGGCTGGGGCTGACCTCGCTGGAAGAGGTCCTGGCCGTCACCAACGAATAAGACAGAACGGGGAGAAGGAAACGATGGCCACCGCAGCGACCGCCGCCAAGGAATTCGTCTTCGAATGGGAGGGCAAGGACCGCCAGGGCAAGCAGGTCCGGGGCGAGACCCGGGCCGCCGGCGTCAACCAGGTCCAGGCCGCGCTCAGGCGCCAGGGCGTGCTGCCCACGCGCATCAAGAAGCGGCGCATGGGCGCCGGCAAGAAGATCAAGCCCAAGGACCTGGCGATCTTCACGCGCCAGCTCGCGACCATGATGAAGGCCGGCGTGCCGCTGCTGCAGTCCTTCGACATCGTGGGCCGCGGCAACGCCAACCCTAGGGTCACCAAGCTGCTCAACGACATCCGCACCGACGTGGAGACCGGCACCTCGCTGAACAACGCCTTCCGCAAGTTCCCGATGTACTTCGACAGCCTGTACTGCAACCTGATCGAGGCCGGCGAGGCCGCGGGCATTCTGGAGCAGCTGCTGGACCGGCTCGCGACCTACATGGAGAAGACCGAGGCGATCAAGTCCAAGATCAAGTCGGCCCTGATGTACCCGATCGCGGTCATCGTGGTGGCCTTCGTCGTGGTGACCGTGATCATGATCTTCGTGATCCCCTCGTTCAAGGAGGTGTTCAGCTCCTTCGGTGCCGACCTGCCCGCCCCCACGCTGTTCGTGATCGGCATGAGCGAGTTCTTCGTCGCCTACTGGTGGCTGATCTTCGGCAGCCTGGGCGGCGGCCTGTACTTCTTCTTCCAGGCCTGGAAGCGCAACGAGAAGGTGCAGCGCTTCATGGACCGCCTGCTGCTCAAGCTGCCGGTGTTCGGCACCCTGATCGAGAAATCGGTGATCGCGCGCTGGACCCGCACCCTGTCGACCATGTTCGCCGCCGGCGTGCCGCTGGTGGAGGCGCTGGACTCCGTGGGCGGCGCGGCGGGCAATACGGTCTACGCCATCGCAACGGAAAGGATCCAGCAGGAGGTCTCCACCGGCACCAGCCTGACCGCGGCCATGACCAACGCCCGCATCTTCCCGTCCATGGTGCTGCAGATGTGCGCGATCGGCGAGGAATCCGGCTCCATAGACCACATGCTGGGCAAGGCGGCGGACTTCTACGAGGCCGAGGTGGACGACATGGTGGCCGGCCTGTCCAGCCTGATGGAGCCCATCATCATCGTGATCCTGGGCGTGGTGATCGGCGGCATCGTGGTCTCCATGTACCTGCCCATCTTCAAGCTCGGCCAGGTGGTCTGATGCCGGAAATCCAAGTCGTGGAGGCCGCCTTCGGCGGCTTGCTGGGCCTGCTGATCGGCAGCTTCCTCAACGTGGTCATACACCGCCTGCCGCAGATGCTGGAGCGGCAGTGGGCGGCCGAATGCGCCCAGCTGTCGGGCCAGGCCCAGGCGCCGGGTGAACCGCTGAGCCTGCTGCGGCCGCGCTCGCGCTGCCCGCACTGCGGCCACGCGATCCGCTGGTACGAGAACATCCCGGTGCTGAGCTACCTGGCGCTGCGCGGCCGATGCGCCGCCTGCCACGCCACCATCGGCTTGCGCTACCCGCTGGTCGAGCTGGCCACCGGCGCGCTGTTCGCCTGGTGCGCCTGGCGCTGGGGCGCCACGCCGGCCGCGCTGGCCTGGAGCGCCTTCGCCGCGACACTGCTGGCGCTGACCCTGATCGACTGGGACACCACCTTGCTGCCGGACGACATGACGCTGCCGCTGCTGTGGGGCGGCCTGATCGCCGCGGCCCTGAACCTGAACGGCGTGCCGCTGAGCACCGCCCTGTGGGGAGCCGTCGCCGGCTATGTCTCGCTGTGGGCGGTCTACTGGGCGTTCAAGCTCGCCACCGGCAAGGAGGGCATGGGCTACGGCGACTTCAAGCTGTTCGCCGCCCTGGGCGCCTGGTTCGGCTGGCAGGCCCTGGTGCCCATGATCCTGATGGCCTCGGTGATCGGCGCAGGGGTCGGCATAGGCATGAAGTTCGCGAACACGCTGCGCGAGGGCGGCTACGTGCCGTTCGGCCCCTTCCTGGCCGCGGCCGGTTTGACGGCCATGCTGTTCGGGCCCGAGGCCATCCTGCGCGCGGTCGGACTCTAGGGCCGGCCATGGCTACGGTGACCCTGCTCGGCCTGACCGGCGGCATAGGCAGCGGCAAGAGCACGGTCGCCGCCATGCTGGCCGAGCATGGCGCGGCCGTGGTCGACGCCGACGCCATCGCGCGCGGCGTCACGGCGCCGGGCGGCGCCGCCATCCCGGCGATCGCACAGGCCTTCGGCGCCGAACTGATCACGCCGCAGGGCGCGCTGGACCGCGACCGCATGCGCGCCCTGGTGTTCGCCGACCCGAACGCCAGGCGGCGGCTGGAAGCCATCGTGCATCCGCTGGTCGGCCAGGAGACCGAGCGCCAGGCCCAGGCCGCCCTGGCCCAGGGCCGGCGCACCGTGGTGTACGACGTGCCGCTGCTGGTCGAGTCGGGCCGGCGCTGGCGCCAGAAGGTGCAGCGCGTGCTGGTGGTCGACTGCCCGGTCGTCACCCAGGTCGAACGCGTCATGGCGCGCAGCGGACTGGCCCAGGCCGAGGTGGAGCGCATCGTCGCCAGCCAGGCCAGCCGCGCCCAGCGCCTGGCGGCCGCCGACATCGTGATCCACAACCAGGGCCTGACGCTGCCGGCCCTGCGCGAGGAAGTGAGGCAGTTGGCGCAAGGCTTCGGGCTATGATGCGGGCACAGGAAAAAGCAGCGTGATACTGTACGAATATCCCTTCAACGAACGCATCCGTACCTACCTGCGACTGGAGCACCTGTTCCGACGCCTGGGCCAGCTGGTGCCCCGCGAAACCCCGCTGGATCACCACTACGCACTGACCACACTGTTCGAGGTCATGGACGTCGCCGCGCGCGCCGACCTCAAGTCGGACGTGCTCAAGGACCTGGAAAAGCAGAAACAGGCGCTCAACGGATATCGCGGCAACCCCGCGATCTCCGAGGCTGCGCTCGACGAGGTCGTGGCCCGGCTCGACGCTTGCTTCTCGGCCCTCAACCAGCAGCCCGGCAAGGCCGGCCACGCGCTGACCGAGAACGAATGGCTGATGAGCATACGCAGCCGCGCCGTGATCCCCGGCGGCACCTGCGAGTTCGACCTGCCGGCCTACTACGCCTGGCAGCACAAGGACGCCGACACGCGCCGGCACGACCTGCAGCAATGGGCCACCACGCTGGCGCCGCTGGCCGAATCCATCCACCTGCTGCTGCGGATGCTGCGCGACTCGGGCGCGCCGCAGAAGGTGATGGCCGTGGGCGGGCAGTTCCAGCAGAACCTGCCTCAGGGCCGCAGCTTCCAGCTGCTGCGCCTGCGCATCGACCCGGCGCTGGACCTGATCCCCGAGATCAGCGGCAACCGCCTCATCGTGTCGGTGCGGCTGATGCGCCAGGAGGCCGACGGCCGGCTGCAGGCCGGCGGCGACGACGCTCCGCTGGAGATGACATTGTGCGCGTGAAGCCCTCCGCCCCGGCCAGCACCGACTCCAAGGCCCGGCAGGTGCGCTGCCCCGCCTGCGGCGGCCCCAGCCTGTTCGCGCCGGAAAACCGCTTCCGCCCCTTCTGCTGCGAGCGCTGCAAGAACATGGACCTGGGCGCCTGGGCCAGCGAGAGCTTCCGCATGCCCGCCGAAGCGCCGCCCGAGGACCAGGCCTTCGGCGACCCCAGGCTGCAGTAGGCGCTCAGGCCGGGGCGTGCGTGGCGCCCTCGAAGCCCTGCTCGGCGGCGAACCACTGCAGCACCGGCACCGTGCCCGGCAGCACCGGCCTCACCTGCACCGGCAGGCGCTGCCAGGCGAAGGACTGGCCTTCGCGCATGTGCAGCTCGCCCGCCCAGTCGTAGACCTTGCAGAAGTTCAGCCGCACCAGGGCATGCGGGTAGTCGACCCGTTCCACCTTCCAGGGATGGGCGGCGCCGATGGCGACGCCGATTTCCTCCTGGAGCTCGCGCCGCAGCGCCTGCTCCACGGTCTCGCCGGGCTCGACCTTGCCGCCGGGGAATTCCCAGTAGCCCTCGTAGACCTTGCCGGGCGGGCGCGAGGTCAGCAGGAAGGAACCATCGGCCCGCAGCAGCACGCCCACGGCCACCTCGACCTCCTTGCGATCCGGCCCACCCTCGCGCGGACGGTGGCCGTCGGCGACGAGTACGGCCCCCACGCTTGCCACTTCGTGTGCTGCGCTGCCCCCCGAGGGGGCCTTCGCGCCTTGGGGCGGCCCGGCGGCGCTCAAGCTTTCCGTCATGCGGAACGGCGGCCCGCGTAATCGCGCGCAAACTGGTAAGCGACGCGGCCGCTGCGCGAGCCGCGCTCCAGCGCCCAGACCAGGGCCTCGGGACGAGCCGCATCGATGGCCTGCGGCCCGACGCCGAACGAGGACAGCCATTGCGCGGTGATCGCCAGGTACTCGTCCTGACTGAACGGGTAGAAGCTGACCCACAGGCCGAAGCGCTCGGACAGCGAGATCTTCTCCTCCACCACCTCGCCCGGATGGACCTCGCCGTCCTCGCTGTGGGTGTAGGTGAGGTTCTCCTTCATGTACTCGGGCAACAGGTGGCGGCGGTTGCTGGTCGCGTAGATCAGCACGTTCGGCGTGGCCGCAGCCACCGAGCCGTCCAGGATGGACTTGAGCGCCTTGTAGCCGGGTTCGCCGTCCTCGAAGCTCAGGTCGTCGCAGAACACGACGAACTTCTCGGGGCGCTCGGACACCACGTCGACGATGTCCGGCAGGTCCGTCAGGTCGGCCTTGTCCACCTCGATCAGGCGCAGGCCGCGCGCCGCGTAGGCGTTCAGGCAGGCCTTGATCAGCGAGGACTTGCCGGTGCCGCGCGCGCCGGTCAGCAGCACGTTGTTGGCCGGACGGCCTTGGACGAACTGCTCGGTGTTGCGCCGGATCTTGTCCTTCTGGCCGTCGATCTCCTTGAGGTCGTCGAGCGCGATGCCGGCCACGTGGCGCACCGGCTCGAGCACGCCGTGGCCGGAGGCGCGCTTGCGGTAGCGCCAGGCGATGGCGGCCGACCAGTCCGGCTCGGTCAGCGGCTGCGGCAGCACGGATTCGATGCGCGCCATCAGGTGTTCGGCACGCTGTATCAGTCTCTCGAGCGGATCGATCATGAGCGGTAGTCGGCGTTGATCGACACGTAGTCGTGGCTGAGGTCGCAGGTCCAGACCTGGTCGCTGGCAGCGCCACGGCCCAGGACCACGCGCACCGTGATCTCGCTTTGCTTCATCACGCGCTGGCCGTCCTCCTCGCGGTAGGCCGGATGGCGCCCCCCCTGCACCGCGACATGGACCTCGTCGAGGTAGAGGTCGATGCCGGTCTGGTCCAGGTCATCGATGCCGGCATAGCCCACGGCGGCCAGGATGCGGCCCAGGTTGGGGTCGCTGGCGAAGAAGGCCGTCTTGACCAGCGGCGAATGCGCGATCGCGTAGGCCACCTTGCGGCACTCCTCGCCGTCGCGCCCGCCCTCGACCCGGATGGTGATGAACTTGGTCGCGCCCTCGCCGTCGCGCACGATGGCCTGGGCCAGCCGGCGCGCCACGTCCAGCAGCGCCGCCTTGAGCGCCTGGCCCTCGGCGCTGGCCAGCGACTGGATCGGTGCGTGGGCCGCCTGCTGCGTGGCCACCAGCACGAAGGAGTCGTTGGTCGAGGTGTCGCCGTCGATGGTGACACGGTTGAACGAGCCCTCGGCCAGCTCGGTCACGAGCTGCTGCATCAGGGCCGGCGCCACGCAGGCGTCGGTGGCCAGGAAGCCCAGCATGGTCGCCATGTTGGGGCGGATCATGCCTGCGCCTTTGCTGATGCCGGTGATGGTCACCGGCGCGCCGGCGATGGTCACGCGCGCGCTGAAGGCCTTGGGCACGGTGTCGGTGGTCATGATGCCCTCGGCCGCGCGCGCCCAGTGGTCGGCTCGCGCGTCGGCCAGCGCCGCTGGCAGGCCCGCCGCTATGCGCTCGACCGGCAGCGGCTCCATGATCACGCCAGTGGAGAACGGCAGCACCTGCTCGGGGGCCAGCTGCAGCTGGCTGGCCAGCACGGCGCAGGTCTGGCGCGCGCGCGCCAGGCCTTCGGCGCCGGTGCCGGCGTTGGCATTGCCGGTGTTGATCACCATGGCGCGTATGCCGGCGCCCACGGCCAGGTGCTCGCGGCAGATCTGCACCGGCGCGGCGCAGAAGCGGTTGCGCGTGAACACGCCGGCCACGCTCGCGCCTTCGTCGAGCAGCAGCACGGTCAGGTCCTTTCGGCCGACCTTGCGTATGCCGGCCTCGGTCACGCCCAGGCGCAGGCCGGGCACGGGAAAGAGCTGGAAGGGATCGGGGGCGGAAAGGTTGACGGGCATGGCGGTCTCTCAGGCCAGCTGGCCGTGGCAGTGCTTGTACTTCTTGCCGCTGCCGCAGGGGCAGGGGTCGTTGCGGCCCACACGTGGCATGTTCGGCGGCAGGGCGCCCGCCGCCAGGCCCACGGCCAGCGGCTCGGGGCGACCGTCGAACGCCGTGGTCTGGGCCTCGCCGGTCTCGGTCGGCGCGGTGTAGGTCACGTGGCTGATGGCCTCGGCACGCTGCTCCAGATCCTCGGCGGCCTGGCCGATCTGCTCGCTGGACTGCACCTTCACGGTCATCAGCAGCTTGGTGACCTCGTTCTTGACCGAGTCGAGCAGCTGGCCGAACAGCTCGAAGGCCTCGCGCTTGTACTCCTGCTTGGGCTGCTTCTGCGCGTAGCCGCGCAGGTGTATGCCCTGGCGCAGGTAGTCGAGCGCGCTGAGGTGCTCGCGCCAGTGGGTGTCTATGCTCTGCAGCAGCACGATGCGCTCGAACTGCGTGAAGTTCTCGGCGCCGACCTGGGCCACCTTGGCCTCGAAGGCCGCATTCGCCGCGGCCAGCACGGTCTCCAGCATGTCCTCGTCGGTGATGGCGCTGGCGGCCTGCACCTGCTGCGCCAGCGGCAGCGCGATCTGCCACTCCTCGGCCAGCACGCGCTCCAGGCCCGCGATGTCCCATTGCTCCTCGACCGACTCGGGCGGCACGTACTGGCGCACCAGGTCGGTGAAACAGCCCTCGCGCAGCGCGGCGATCTGAGCGCCCAGGTCGGCCGCGTCCAGGATGTCGTTGCGCTGCTGGTAGATCACCTTGCGCTGGTCGTTCGACACGTCGTCGTACTCGAGCAGCTGCTTGCGGATGTCGAAGTTGCGCGCCTCGACCTTGCGCTGCGCGCTCTCTATGCTGCGCGTGACGATGCCGGCCTCGATGGCCTCGCCCTCGGGCATCTTGAGCCGGTCCATGATGGCGCGCACCCGGTCGCCGGCGAAGATGCGCATCAGCTGGTCGTCCAGGCTCAGGTAGAAGCGCGAGGAGCCCGGGTCGCCCTGGCGGCCGGAGCGGCCGCGCAGCTGGTTGTCGATGCGGCGCGACTCGTGTCGCTCGGTGGCGATGATGCGCAGGCCGCCCTGCGCGGTGACGAACTCGTGGTCCTTCTGCCACTGCGCGCGCATCTCCTGCACGCGGGCCTGCCTGGCCGCCTCGTCCTGCGTGGCGTCGGCTTCCACGGCCTCGATCGCCTTCTCGATGTTGCCGCCGAGCACGATGTCGGTGCCGCGGCCCGCCATGTTGGTGGCGATGGTGATCATCTTGGGCCGACCGGCCTGGGCCACGATCTCGGCCTCGCGCGCGTGCTGCTTGGCGTTGAGCACTTGGTGCGGCAGCTTCTCCTTGTCGAGCAGCTGGGAGATCAGCTCGGAGTTCTCGATCGAGGTGGTGCCCACCAGCACCGGCTGGCCGCGCTCGTGGCATTCGCGGATGTCCTGGATCGCGGCCACGTACTTCTCGCCCGTGGTCTTGTAGACGCGGTCGAGCTGGTCCTCGCGGCGGCTCGGGCGGTTGGGCGGGATGACCACGGTCTCCAGGCCGTAGATCTCCTGGAACTCGTAGGCTTCGGTGTCGGCCGTGCCGGTCATGCCGGCCAGCTTGCCGTACAGGCGGAAATAGTTCTGGAAGGTGATCGAGGCCAGGGTCTGGTTCTCGGCCTGGATGGCCACGCCCTCCTTGGCCTCCACGGACTGGTGCAGGCCGTCGCTCCAGCGCCGGCCGGCCATCAGGCGGCCGGTGAACTCGTCGACGATGACGATCTCGCCGTTCTGCACCACGTAGTGCTGGTCGCGGTGATAGAGGTGACGCGCGCGCAAGGCCGCGTTGAGGTGATGCATCAGCGCGATGTTGGACGGGTCGTACAGGCTGGCCCCCTCGGGGATCAGGCCGCGCTCGGCCAGGATGCGCTCGGCGTTCTCGTGGCCCTGCTCGGTCAGGAACACCTGGTGGGACTTCTCGTCCAGCGTGAAGTCGCCGGGCTTGGTCACGCCTTCGCCGGTGCGCGGGTCGGCCTCGCCCTCCTGGCGCGTGAGCAGCGGCACCACCTGGTTCATGGCCAGGTACAGGGCCGTGTGGTCCTCGGCCTGGCCGCTGATGATCAGGGGCGTGCGCGCCTCGTCGATCAGGATGGAGTCCACCTCGTCGACGATGGCGTAGCGCAGGCCGCGCTGCACGCGGTCCTGCACCTCGTAGACCATGTTGTCGCGCAGGTAGTCGAAGCCGAACTCGTTATTGGTGCCGTAGGTGATGTCGGCCTGGTAGGCCGCCTGCTTGTCCTCGCGCGGCATCTGCGGCAGGTTCACGCCCACCGACAGGCCGAGGAAGTTGTACAGCCGCCCCATCCACTGCGCGTCGCGGTTGGCCAGGTAGTCGTTCACGGTGACCACATGCACGCCCTCGCCGGCCAGCGCATTGAGGTAGACCGGCAGCGTGGCCGTCAGGGTCTTGCCCTCGCCGGTGCGCATCTCGGCGATCTTGCCGTTGTGCAGCGCCATGCCGCCCAGCAGCTGCACGTCGAAATGGCGCATCTTCATCACGCGCTTGGAGCCCTCGCGCACCGCCGCGAAGGCCTCGGGCAACAGGGCATCGAGCGACTCCCCCTTGGCCACGCGCTCCCGGAATTCCTGCGTCTTGGCGCGCAACTGCTCGTCGCTCAGCCCCTCGAACGCGGCTTCAAGCGCGTTGATGCGCTCGACCGTCTTGCGGTACTGCTTGATCAGACGGTCGTTGCGACTGCCGAAGATTTTGGTGAGGAGACTGGTAGCCATGCATGCAGGACCGCCCGGCCTGCCGTGTCAGCCTGCCGGGCGACCGAAATCCCTAAAGTGTTGTGGATCCAGGTGGGAGCGTCGGCGCGGGCTGCGCCGCCTGCAGCGACGGCGGCCCGCGTCGGTGCCGGGCGCCATTTTACCCACGGGCCGGGCGGCCGCGTGCCGCCCCTATCCACGATAATCGTCGGCCGCAACGCCCTGCCCTCGCGCCCGCCCCATGAACCGACGCCACCACGCCATCACGCTGCAGCAAGCCGCCGCCGATTCACCCACGCTGGCGCGGCTGGCCGGGCTGGCGCGCGAATCCGGCGAACGGCTCAAGGCCGTGCAGTCCCTGATCCCGGTGATGCTGCGCCCCACGGTCAGGCCCGGGCCCATAGACGGTGACAGCTGGTGCCTGCTGGTCGGCAGCAACGCGGCTGCGGCCAAGCTCAGGCAGGTGCTCCCGGCCTTGATGGCCAGCCTGCGCAGCAAGGGCTACCAGGTGAACAGCATCCGACTCAAGGTCCAGGTGGAAACCAGGCCCTGAGCGAAGGGAAGGGATGGTGCCGCTTGTCGGATTCGAACTGACGACCTACCGCTTACAAGGCGGTTGCTCTACCAACTGAGCTAAAGCGGCGGAATGCGCTTGCGATTCTAACGGCTGGCCCAGGTGGGCCGCGGTGTTCACTTCACACGCTTGAGCGCGGGGCGAGGCCCGGCCGGTGGCTTGGGTGGCTCGGGCTCCGGCGTACCCGCCTCACCCTCCGCAACCTCGCCGCCCGGCACCAGCTGCATCGAGCGGCCAGCCGCGGACGCCTCGGGCGCGGCACCCGACGCCGCCGCGGGTGGCGGGGGCTCGGCCGGCTCCGCGGCCGCAGCGGGCACCGGCACCGGGAAGGCCATGCCCTGGCCGTTTTCCCGCGCGTAGATCGCAATCACGCGCTCCACCGGCACGCTGATCTCGCGCGCCACGCCCGCGAAGCGGGCCTTGAACTCGATGAAGTCGTTGCCCAGCTTGAGCGAGCTCGTGGCGTCGAAGCTGATGTTCAGCACGATCTCGCCGTCCTTCACGTACTCGCGCGGCACCTGCACCGTGTCGTCGACCAGCACCGCCACATAGGGCGTGAAGCCGTTGTCGGTGCACCACTCGTACAGGGCGCGGATCAGGTAGGGCCGGGTGGAGCTGGCGTCCAGGGCGTTCATCATGGCGCGGCCTGGGCGCTTACTTGCGCATCACTTTCTCGGACGGCGTCAGCGCCTCGATGTAGGCCGGGCGCGAGAAGATGCGCTCGGCGTACTTGAGCAAAGGCGCGGCGTTCTTGCTGAGCTCGATGCCGTAGTAGTCCAGGCGCCACAGCAGCGGCGCGATGGCCACGTCGAGCATGGAGAAGTTCTCGCCCAGCATGTACTTGTTCTTGAGAAACACCGGGGCGAGCTGGGTCAGGCGGTCGCGGATATGGGCGCGCGCCTTCTCCAGCAGCTTGTCGTTGCCCTTGGCGGCGCGGTTTTCCAGCGTCGAGACATGGACGAACAACTCCTTCTCGAAGTTGAGCAGGAACAGGCGCACGCGGGCTCGGTCCACCGGGTCGCCCGGCATCAGCTGCGGGTGCGGGAAGCGCTCGTCGATGTACTCGTTGATGATGTTGGACTCGTACAGGATGAGGTCACGCTCGACCAGGATGGGCACCTGGCCGTAGGGGTTCATCACGTTGATGTCCTCGGGCTTGTTGTAGAGGTCCACGTCGCGGATCTCGAAGTCCATGCCCTTCTCGAACAGCACGAAACGGCAACGGTGGGAAAACGGACAGGTGGTTCCTGAATACAGCACCATCATGGCGGGGACTCCTCAAAATCAAAAAGAGTGGGATGCCGCCGGGCCCGGCCCGGCACACCCACTCTGGCAATGCCGGGCAACAGGCCCGGCCAGGTCTGGTTTACTTGACGTCTTTCCAGTACGCGGCATTGAGGCGCCACGCGATCACGGTGAAGACCACCAGGAACAGCAGCACCCAGACGCCTATGCGCACGCGGCTGTTCTGCGCCGGCTCGCCCATCCACTGCAGGTAGTTCACCAGGTCGCCGACCGCCTGGTCGTACTGCAGCGGGGTCATGGTCCCGGGCGTGACCTGCTCCCAGCCCTTGAAGACCTGGACCTCGTGGCCATGCTCCTGCTTGGCCTCGAACAGCGGGCGGCGCTCGCCCTGCAGCTCCCACAGCGCGTGCGGCATGCCGACGCTGGGGAACACCAGGTTGTTCCAGCCGGTGGCCTTGGTGTCGTCGCGGTAGTAGCTGCGCAGGTAGGTGTAGAGGTAATCGGCGCCCGTGCCGTCGTGGCCGGCACGCGAGCGCGCGACGAGCGTCAGGTCGGGCGGGTTGGCGCCGAACCAGTCCTTGGCCTGCTTGGGATCGATCGCGGCCTTCATGGTCTCGCCGACCTTGTCGGTGGTGAACAGCAGGTTGTCCTTGATCTGCTGCTCGCTCAGGCCGATGTCGCGCAGGCGGTTGAAGCGCATGTACGCAGCCGAGTGGCAGTTCAGGCAGTAGTTGACGAACAGCTTGGCGCCGTTCTGCAGCGAGGCCAGGTCGGTCGTCTTGACGGGCGCCTTGTCCCAGCTCACGCCGCCGCCAGCGGCCTGCACACCCGAGATCAGGCCGATGGCCACGACCAAGCCCAGCGCCAGTTTCTTGAATTTGTTCATGGGGTCACTCTCTACAGGGCTTAGTGCGGGGCGAAGGTCACGCGCTCAGGCACCGGCTTGGGCTCGCCCAGCTTGCTCCACCAGGGCATCAGCAGGAAGAAGCCGAAGTAGAACAGCGTACCGACTTGCGACACGCGCTCGCCGATCGGCGAGGGCGGCTGCACGCCGAGGTAGCCCAGCACCAGGAACACGACCACGAACACGGCGTACAGGTACTTGTGCCAGCCCGCACGGTAGCGGATCGACTTGACCGGGCTGTGGTCCAGCCAGGGCAGGAAGAACAGGATGACGACGGCGCCACCCATCACGAGCACGCCCCAGAACTTGGCGTCGATGGCCAGCATCAGCACCGAGGCCACCACGGCGGCGCCGACCACCACGGCCTTGAGCAGGCCGGACAGCTTGCCCTTGAGCACGCCGAAGGCAGCCGCAGCGACCACGCAGGCGATCAGCGCATACATCATCTCGCTGGTGATGGCGCGCAGCATGGAATAGAACGGCGTGAAGTACCAGACCGGCGCGATGTGCGGCGGCGTCTTCAGCGGGTCGGCCGGGATGAAGTTGTTGAACTCCAGGAAGTAGCCGCCGAACTCGGGCGCGAAGAACACGATGGCCGAGAAGGCCAGCAGGAACACGCTCACGCCGAAGATGTCGTGCACCGTGTAGAAGGGGTGGAAGGGCACGCCGTCCAGCGGCTTGCCGTTGGCATCCTTGGGCGCCTTGGGGCCTTTGATCTCGATGCCGTCGGGGTTGTTCGAGCCCACGTCGTGCAGCGCCAGCAGGTGCGCCACCACCAGGCCCAGCAGCACCAGCGGCACGGCGATCACGTGGAAGCTGAAGAAGCGGTTCAGCGTGGCGTCGCCGACCACGTAGTCGCCGCGGATCAGCAGGGCCAGGTCCGGACCGATGAAGGGGATGGCGGAGAACAGGTTGACGATCACCTGGGCGCCCCAGTAGGACATCTGGCCCCAGGGCAGCAGGTAGCCCATGAAGGCCTCGGCCATCAGGCACAGGAAGATCGCGCAGCCGAAGATCCAGACCAGCTCGCGCGGCTTGCGGTAGCTGCCGTACATCAGGCCGCGGAACATGTGCAGGTAGACCACCACGAAGAAGGCCGAGGCGCCGGTGGAGTGCATGTAGCGGATCAGCCAGCCCCAGGGCACGTCGCGCATGATGTACTCGACCGACTCGAACGCCTTGGCCGCGTCCGGCTTGTAGTGCATCACCAGGAAGATGCCGGTGACGATCTGGATCACCAGCACCAGCAGCGACAGCGAGCCGAAGATGTACCAGAAGTTGAAGTTCTTCGGCGCGTAGTACTCCGACATGTGGACGCGGTAGGCGTCGAAGGCGGTCGGGAAGCGGTTTTCGAGCCAGTTGGTCAGCTTGGCGCCGGCCGGGGCGTTGGGAGAGATTTCCTTGAATTCAGCCATGTCCGTCGTCCTCAGGCCTTCTTGTCTTCACCGATCAGCAGCTTGCTCTCGGAGAGGTAGATGTGCGGAGGCACCTCGAGGTTGTCCGGCGCCGGCTTGTTCTTGAACACGCGGCCGGCCATGTCGAAGGTCGAGCCGTGGCAGGGGCAGAGGAAGCCGCCCTGCCAGTCGTCGGGCAGCGAGGGCTGGGCGCCGGTCTGGAACTTGTCGGACGGCGAGCAGCCCAGGTGCGAGCAGATGCCGACGCCGACCCAGACCTCGGGCTTGATCGAGCGGTACTGGTTCTTGGCGTACTCGGGCGTGGGATAGGCCTTGCGGTCCGAATTCGGGTCGGCGAGCTGCGTCTCGGTCTTCTTCAGCGACTCGAGCTGCTCGGGCGTGCGCTTCATGATCCAGACCGGCTTGCCGCGCCATTCCACCGTGAGTTTCTCGCCCGGTTTCAGGCTAGAGATGTCCACTTCGACGGCGGCACCAGCCGCCTTGGCTCTCTCCGAGGGCTGGAAGGTGCTGACGAAGGGCACGGCGGCGAAGCCGGCACCGACGGCACCCGCGCAGGTGGACGCGATCAGCCACGTCCTCTTGCTGCTGTCGACTGGGGTGTCACTCATGGGGATCCTCTGGCAATGCTGTATCAGGGTCAACCAGAGATTGTAGCCGAGCGAAACATCCACCCCCGGCCCAGCCCCCCCGCCTTGACAGGGCCCTGCGGCCGGCCATACTGGCCGCCTCAACAACAAGCAGGAGGGCCCCATGGGGATGATGCAGGAGTTCAGGGAGTTCGCCGTCAAGGGCAATGTGATGGACCTGGCCGTCGGTGTGATCATCGGCGGAGCCTTCGGCAAGATCGTCGACTCGGTGGTCGGCGATCTGATCATGCCGGTCGTCAGCAAGATCTTCGGCGGCCTGGACTTCTCCAACTACTACCTGGGCCTGGCCGGACAGCCGCCGGGCTGCCCCTGGCGGAGGCCAAGAAGGCCGGCGCGGTGCTCGCCTACGGCAGCTTCATCACCGTGGCGCTGAACTTCGTCATCCTGGCCTTCATCATCTTCGTCATGGTCAAGCAGATGAACCGGCTCAAGAAGGAGGCACCGCCCGCCGCACCGGCGGCGCCGGCCGCCCCGCCGGAAGACATCGTGCTGCTGCGCGAGATCCGCGACAGCCTGAAGAGGTAGGCCCGCGCGGGCGCCGCTCAGCGCGCCAGCCGGCGCGCCACGCGTATCGCCTCGATCAGGCTGGCGGCCTCGGCCCGACCGCTGCCGGCGATGTCGAAGGCCGTGCCATGGTCCGGGCTGGTGCGCACCAGCGGCAGGCCCAGGGTCACGTTGACACCCTTGTCCACGCCCAGGTACTTGACCGGGATCAAGCCCTGGTCGTGGTACATGGCCACCACCACGTCGAACTCGCCGGGATGACCGGCTGCGGCACGGGCGCGCATGAAGACCGTGTCGGGCGCGAACGGGCCATGGGCGTCCACGCCTTCGGCGCGCGCGGCCGCGATGGCCGGCGCGATGAGCTCGATCTCCTCGCGCCCGAACAGCCCGCCCTCGCCCGCGTGCGGGTTGAGCCCGGCCACGCCGATCCGGGGCGCGCGGCCGAGCGCGGCGCCCAGCGCGGCATGGGTGATGCGCAGGGTCTGCAGCACGCTGTCGAAGCTCACCGCGGCGATCGCCTCGCGCAGCGAGACATGGATGCTGACCAGCACGGTGCGCAGCTCGTCGTTGGCCAGCATCATGCGCACCGGCAGCTCGGACAGGGACTTGCCCAGGTGGCCCGCCGCCTCGGCCTGCAGCAGCTCGGTGTGGCCCGGGTATTGCGCGTAGGGAGGGCCCGCAGCCGACAGCGCCTCCTTGTGCAGCGGCGCCGTGACCAGCGCGGCGATCTCGCCGCGCAGCGCAGCGCGCGCTGCCCATAACACGCAGTCGCCCGCGATCCGGCCGGCCTCGGCGCTGACCTGGCCGCAGGGCACCGGCGGCCGGGCCGGCACCACCTGCAGCACCGGGATGCAGCGCGGCGGCGCGTCCCAGGCCTGGTGCGCCGCCTCGAGCTCGGCCACCGGCAGGCCGGGCGCCCCCGGCGCGGTGATGAAGCCGGCGGCGCGGCGCAGCGTGGCCAGGTCGCCGGCGACGAAGCATCCGCGCGTCGCCTCGGGCGCGTCGCGGAAGGCCTTGGCGATGATCTCCGGGCCTATGCCGGCCGCGTCGCCTAGCGTGATCGCGATGGGTTTTGCGCTCATGCGGCCTCAGGCGGGGTTGTCGATGTCGACGAACACATGGTCCAGGCCCAGCTGGGCCGCCACATGGGCCGCCAGAGCCGGCGCCCCGTAGCGCTCGCTCGCGTGGTGACCGCAGGCCAGGAAGGCCACGCCGCATTCGCGTGCGTAGTGCGCCTGCGGCTCGGAGATCTCGCCGGTGATGAAGGCGTCGGCGCCAGCCGCGATCGCGGCCTCGAAATAGCCCTGGGCCCCGCCGCTGCACCAGGCGATGCGCCGCAGGGGCTTCGCCCCGGCCTCGACCAGGGTCACGGGCCGCCCCAGGGCCGCCTCCACATGCCGGGCCAGCGCCCGTCCATCGGCGAAGCCGCCCTCCTCGACGCGTGCGCCCAGGAAACCCAGGTCCTGCTCGCCGAAGCGGGCCTGGGCCGTGAGGCCCAGCACGCGGCCGAGCTGGGCGTTGTTGCCGAGCTCGGGATGAGCGTCGAGCGGCAGATGGTAGGCGTAGAGGCTGATGTCGTGCGCCAGCAGCAGGGCCAGGCGCTGCTTCATCCAGCCGGTGACGCGGCCCTCCTGGCCGCGCCAGAACAGGCCGTGGTGCACCAGGATGGCGTCCGCCCCTTGGGCGACGGCGGCCTCGATCAGGGCGCGGCTGGCCGTCACGCCGGAAACCAGCTTGCGCACCTCTGTCCGGCCCTCGACCTGCAGGCCGTTGGGCCCATAGTCGCGAAAGCGTTCGGGCTGCATCAGGGCGTCGAAGGCGGCGAGCAGGGTCTGGCGGTCGGTCATGCGGGGCTTTGCAGGGCAGGCGGCCACGATTGTGGGCCAAGTTCAGGGACAATCCTGCCATGAAACGTTTCTGGCTTCTCTTCTCGCAGGCCGTCACCGTGTTGCTGGCGGCGTATTTCGTGGTCGGCACGCTCAAGCCCGCATGGCTGGGCCATGGCGCAGGCGGCGGCGCGCTGGCCGTGTTCGAGGCCCCCGGCGCCAGCCCGGGCGCCGCCCCGTCAGGCGGCTTCAGCGCGGCCGCACGCAAGGCCGCGCCGGCCGTGGTCAGCATCAGCACCAGCAAGGCGGCCCGCACGCCCTACAGCAACGACCCCTGGTTCCGCTTCTTCTTCGGCGAACAGGACAGCCAGCCCCAGGTCGGCCTGGGCTCGGGCGTGATCATCAGCCCCTCGGGCTATGTGCTGACCAACAACCACGTGGTCGAGGGCGCGGACGAGATCGAGGTGGTGCTGACCGACCGCCGCCGCGCCCAGGCCAAGATCATAGGCACCGACCCCGACACCGACCTGGCCATCCTCAAGATCGAGCTCGACCGGCTGCCGGTCATCGTGCTGGGCAACTCCGACGCGCTGCAGGTCGGCGACCAGGTGCTGGCCATAGGCAACCCCTTCGGCGTGGGCCAGACCGTGACCAGCGGCATCGTCAGCGCCCTGGGCCGCAACCAGCTGGGCATCAACACCTTCGAGAACTTTATCCAGACCGACGCGGCCATCAACCCCGGCAACTCGGGCGGGGCGCTGGTGGACACTCAGGGCAACCTGATGGGCATCAACACCGCGATCTACTCGCGCTCGGGCGGCAGCATGGGCATAGGCTTCGCGATCCCCGTCTCCACCGCCAAGCTGGTGCTGGAAGGCATCGTCAAGGACGGGCAGGTGCGGCGCGGCTGGATAGGCGTGGAGCCGAACGAACTCTCGCCCGAGCTGGCCGAGACCTTCGGCGTCAAGGCCCGCGAAGGCGTGCTGATCACCGGCGTGCTGCAGAACGGCCCGGCGGCGCAGGCCGGCATCCGACCCGGCGACGTGATCGTGCAGGTGGCGGACAAGCCGGTCACCAGCGTGTCGGAGCTGCTGTCGGCGGTGGCGGCGCTCAAGCCCGGCACCGCCACGCGCTTTCGCCTGCTGCGCCGCGACGACCAGCTGGAGCTGGCCGTGACGCCCGGGCTGCGCCCCAAGCAGCGCAACGCGCCGCGCTGAGCGCGGCAGCGGAGCGCAGATCAGGGACGCGCGGCGTCGGCGTCCTGCTCGGGCGCCTGCGTGTACTTGAGGAACAGCTGGGCGGCCCAGATCCCCAGCTCGTAGAGCAGGCACATGGGGATCGCCAGCGCCAGCTGCGACACCACGTCGGGCGGCGTGACGATGGCCGCGATGATGAACGCCAGGACCACGAAATAGCCGCGGAAGGCCCTGAGCTTCTCGACGCTGACCACGCCCAGGCGCGCCAGCACCACCACCGCGACCGGCACCTCGAAGGCCAGGCCGAAGGCCAGGAACATGGTCAGCACGAAGCTCAGGTAGGCCTCGATGTCAGGCGCTGCCGTGATGCTCTTGGGCGCGAAGCCCTGGATGAACTTGAACACCTGGCCGAACACGAAGAAGTAGCAGAACGCCACGCCGATGAAGAACAGCACGGAGCTGGAGACCACCAGCGGCAGCACCAACCGCTTCTCGTGCGAGTACAGCCCCGGCGCGATGAAGGCCCAGAGCTGGTAGAGCACCACCGGCAGCGCGAGCAGGAAGGCCGCCATCAGCAGGATCTTGAGCGGCACCATGAAGGGCGAGATCACCGAGGTCGCGATCAGCGTCGCCCCCTTGGGCAGGTGGGCCACCAGGGGCGCGGCCAGCAGGTCGTAGAGCTCGCCCGGCCCGGGAAAGATGGCCAGCACGGCTGCCGCGACGCCGACCGCCGCCAGCGCACGGATCAGGCGGTCGCGCAGCTCGACCAGGTGCTGCACGAAGGGCTGCTCGGTGCCGGCGAGTTCGTCTTCCGGGGATTTCTGGGGGTCGGACATGAGAAAGCTGCTGGTTCCGTGGGCCCTGAGCTTGCCGGCGGGCAGGAATTCGTGCGCGGGGGATCAGGCAAGCTCAGCCCGAACGGACTGCGAGCCCCCGTGGCGCATTAGGGTTTGTTCACAGGCCCTAGCTGAACTTGCTCGGCCGATAGCGCGCCACGCGCGCGGCGCCGGACAAGGCCTTGCTGCGCATGCCGTTGCGCGCCTTGTACCACTGGGGCACCGCGCCCTGCTTGAGCCGCCATTTCTTCTTGGGATGGCGGTATTCGGGGGGCGGCGGTTCCCAGGCCGAGCCCAGGCTGCCGGTGCTCTCGGACCAGGTCTTCTCGAACTCGGCCGCGCTGGTCTGGACCGACTGCTCGACGTCGCGCGCCGCATCCTCGACCGTCTCCTTCATCTTCTTGAGCTCGTCGAGCTCCATCGAGCGGTTGACCTCGGCCTTGACGTCGGCCACATAGCGCTGCGCCTTGCCCAGCAAGGTGCCCACGGTGCGCGCCACGCGCGGCAGCTTCTCGGGCCCGATCACGACGAGCGCCACGGCGCCGATCAGCGCCATCTTGGAAATGCCGAGGTCAATCACGAAGGTTCAGCCATCCGCCGGATCAGGACTTGGTCTTGGCTTCGACGTCGATGGTCGTCTTCTCGGCGCCGGGCGCATTGGCGACCTGGCCGGCCGGCGGGGCCGCCTTGTCTTCGGGCGTGCTGCCGCCGTCCTTCATGCCGTCCTTGAAGCCCTTGACCGCGCCGCCGAGGTCGGAGCCGATGTTCTTGAGCTTCTTGGTGCCGAACACCATGACCACGATCAGCAGAACGATCAGCCAGTGCCAGATGGAAAACGAACCCATGGAATTCTCCTAACGAATCGCTTGGATTTTAGACCCTGTGGAATAGTTCAGCGCCGCGGGCGCCGATCAACCCTTGCGCCAGGGACGGGGCCCGCCGATGACGTGCAGGTGCAGGTGATGCACCTCCTGCCCGCCCTCGTCGCCGGTGTTGACGATCAGGCGAAAGCCCCCGTCCGGGTAGGGGTTGCAGCCCTGGGCCTGCGCCAGCTTCGGCACCAGGGTCATCATGCGGCCCATCACGCCGGCATGCTCGGGGCCGAGCTGCGCCATCGACGGCAGGTGCAGCTTGGGCACCATGAGAAAGTGCACCGGCGCCCAGGGGTGGATGTCGTTGAAGACGTAGATCTCCTCGTCCTCGTAGACCTTTTGCGAGGGGATCTGGCCCTCGATGATCTTGCAGAAAATGCAGTTGGGGTCTCGCATGGGTGTCTCCGATCAACGGCCTGGGCCGCGGTGGGGTTCAGTTCAATAATCCTTGGCGATGTCCACGCTGGCGCGCTGGCCCACATGCTCGAGAGCGCTGGCCAGCCACTGCTGCCCGGCTTCGCGGCCGAGCGTGAACAGCTGTTTCACGAACGCCAGGTCCGAGCGCATTTTGCTCGCGGCGCCGAAGTCCGCCAGCGCAGCGCCGCCGTCGACGCGATGCAGCCTCACGTCCTTGTAGCGCCGCGGATCGAGGCGGCCCTCGGCCAGCAGGCGGCGCACGAACTCGATGGCGCGCAGCTCGGCCAGCAGGCTGGCGTTGAAGGTGACCTCGTTGACGCGCTCCAGGATCTCCTGCGCCGTGTCGGGCAGGTCGTGGTGCTCGATCGGGTTGATCTGCACCAGCAGGATGTCGGCCGTCTCGGTCTGGTAGAGCAGCGGATGCAGCGCGGGGTTGCCCGAATAGCCGCCGTCCCAGTAGCGTTCGCCGTCGATCTCCACGGCCTTGAACAGCAGCGGCAGGCAGGCCGAGGCCATGACGGCGTCCACGCTGAGGCGTCGGCCCGAGAAGATCTCGCCGCGGCCGGTGCGCACGTTGGTGGCGCAGACGAAGACCTTGGGGGTCGTGGCACGCGCCAGCAACTCGAAGTCGATCTCGCGCTCGATCAGGCTGCGCAGCGGGTTGATGCCCAGCGGGTTGGTGTCGTAGGGCGACAGCCAGTGCGCCATCAGGCCGCGCAGGGCCGCAGCGCCTGCCGGCGAGGCCGCGCCCGCCAGGCTGCCGAGTGCGCCCACGCCCTCCCACAGCCGGGCCAGCGAGGCGCGCGCGAGCTCGCGCGCAGCCACCGCATCCAGGCCCTGGTGCGCCGCCTGCGCGAAGCCATGGGCCAGGGCCACCGCATTCACGGCACCGGCGCTGGTGCCGCTCAGGCCGTCGATCTCGAGCCGGCCGTCCTCCAGCAGGGCGTCGAGCACGCCCCAGGTGAAGGCCCCATGCGAGCCGCCGCCCTGCAGGGCCAGGTTGATGCGGCGCGGCGCGGCCGGTTCAGCCATCGATGGCCTGGTCCTTGTTCATGCGCACCATGCCCTTGACGATGCGATAGAGGAACCAGATGGAGATCGCCAGCCAGGCCAGGTAGCCCGGCAGGACCAGCAGGAAGAACAGGGGGATGGTCAGCAGGTACAGCGCGCCGGCCCACAGCACGCTGCGGATGCGCCAGGCGAAATGGCTGGCCATCCAGCTGCCCTCGGCATCGGAGCGTTTCACCAGGTCGATGACCAGGGCCACGATCAGCAGGGCCGCACCGGCCTGGGCGCCGGGGATCACCGCGCCCACGGCCACGATCAGGTGCAGGACGTAGCTGACCCAGCCTATGGTCTTGAGCGAATCGAGTTCGTCTTCAGTCATCGCCCGCCTCCCGCGCCCGCAGCTTGCGCATGGCCTTTTCCTCGATCCCGCTCAGGCCTTCGCGCCGCTCGAGCTCGGCCAGCACGTCGGCCGGCGCGAGGCCGTAGTGGGCCAGGGCGATCATCGAGTGGAACCACAGGTCGGCCACCTCGCCGACGAGCTTGCTGCGGTCGCCGCCATGCTCGGCGTCCTTGGCGGCCATGACCACCTCGGTGGCCTCCTCGCCGACCTTCTTGAGGAAGGCGTCGGGGCCCTTGTGCAGCAGGCGCGCGACATAGCTCTTGTCGGGATCGCCGCCGTTGGCCGGCTTGCGGCTTTCGATCACGGCGGCCAGGCGGGCCAAGGAGTCGTTCGAGGTCATGGGCTTACTTGTAGATGGACTCGGGGTCTTTGAGCACCGGCTCGACGGCCTGCCAGGCGCCCTGCTCCAAGCGCTGGAAGAAGCAGCTGTGGCGGCCGGTGTGGCAGGCGATGCCGGGCTCGTGGCCGAGCTGGGTCACCTTGAGCAGCACCACGTCGTTGTCGCAGTCCAGGCGGATCTCGTGCACGGTCTGCACATGGCCGGACTCCTCGCCCTTGAACCAGAGCTTGCCGCGCGAGCGGCTGTAGTAGACGGCGCGGCCGAGCTCGGCGGTCTTCAGCAGCGCCTCGCGGTTCATCCAGGCGAACATCAGCACGTCGCCCGTGGCCGCCTCCTGCGCGATCACCGGGACCAGCCCCTGGGCGTCCCATTTCACTTCTTCGAGCCAGTTCATGCGGTGAATCTACCACGCGAACCGGCGCGCCATGCGCTTGAGATCTGAGCAGCAGCCTCTAGAGACGCACCGGGATACCGCGCTCGCGCATGTGCTGCTTGGCCTGCTGCACCGTGTACTCGCCGTAGTGGAAGATGCTGGCGGCCAGCACCGCGTCGGCGCCGCCCTGCTGTATGCCGTCGGCCAGGTGGTCGAGGTTGCCGACCCCGCCCGAGGCGATCACCGGCACGTCGACCGCGTCGCTGACCGCGCGCGTGAGCGCGAGGTCGAAGCCGGCCTTGGTGCCGTCGCGGTCCATGCTGGTGAGCAGGATCTCGCCGGCGCCATGCTCGGCCATCTGGCGCGCCCAGGCCACGGCGTCCAGCCCGGTGTTCCTGCGCCCGCCATGGCTGTAGACGTCCCAGCCCTCGCCGCGCGCCAGCAGGTCCTCGCCATGGCGGCGCTTGGCGTCGATGGCGACCACGATGCACTGCGCGCCGTACTTGTGCGAGGCGTCGCGGATCACCTGCGGGTTGGCGATCGCCGCCGAGTTGAAGCTGGTCTTGTCGGCGCCCGCGTTGAGCAGGCGGCGCACGTCGTCCACGCTGCGCACGCCGCCGCCCACGGTCAGCGGAATGAAGACCTGGGAGGCCACGGCCTCGATGATGTGCAGGATCAGGCCGCGCTCGTCCGAGGTGGCGGTGATGTCCAGGAAGGTCAGCTCGTCGGCGCCCTGCTCGTTGTAGCGCGCGGCGATCTCCACCGGATCGCCGGCGTCGCGCAGCTCGACGAAGTTGACGCCCTTGACCACGCGGCCGCCGGTCACGTCCAGGCAGGGGATGATGCGTTTGGCGAGCATGAAAACCGATCAGCCGTTCAGGGCGTCCGCACGCGCCTGTGCGGCGGCGAAATCGAGGTCGCCGGAGTAGATCGCGCGACCGCAGATCACGCCCTCTATGCCCTCGCCCTCGACCGCGCACAGCTTCTCGATGTCGGCCATGCCGGCCAGGCCGCCCGAGGCGATCACCGGGATCTGCAGCGACTGCGCCAGCTTGACGGTGGCCTCGACGTTGATGCCGGTCAGCATGCCGTCGCGCCCGATGTCGGTGTAGACGATGGATTCCACGCCCCAGTCCTCGAACTTGCGCGCCAGGTCGACCACCTCGTGGCCGGTCAGCTTGCTCCAGCCGTCGGTCGCGACCTTGCCGTCCTTGGCGTCCAGGCCCACGATGATGTGGCCGCCGAAGGCGGTGCAGGCGTCCTTGAGGAAGCCGGGGTTCTTGACCGCGGCCGTGCCTATGATCACGTAACGCAGGCCGCCGTCGATGTACCTCTCTATCGTGTCGAGGTCGCGTATGCCGCCGCCGAGCTGCACCGGGATGTCGTCGCCGACCTCCTTGAGTATGGCCTTGACGGCCGCGAAGTTCTGCGGCTTGCCGGCGAAGGCGCCGTTGAGGTCGACCAGGTGCAGGCGGCGCGCGCCGCGGTCCAGCCACTGGCGGGCCATGGCGGCGGGGTCCTCGCCGAAGGTGGTGGCCTGCTCCATGTCGCCTTGCTTGAGGCGAACGCAGTGGCCGTCTTTGAGATCGATCGCGGGAATGAGGAGCATGGTGGTTCGGGGAAAAGGGCTTCGACAGGCTCAGCCCGAACGGTTCTAAGAATCAGGGATTCCAGTGCAGGAAGTTGCGGTACAGGGCCAGACCCTGGTCCGCGCTCTTCTCGGGGTGGAACTGGGTGGCGAAAATATTATCGCGCGAGACCGCCGCGGTAAAGCGGCCGCCGTAGTCGGCCTCGCCCGCGCTGTGGCGCGCATCGGACGGGCGCGCGTAGAAGCTGTGCACGAAATAGAACCAGCTGCCGTCGGGCACGCCGCCCCAGACCGGGTGACGGCCCTGGCCATGGTCCGTCTGCCAGACCTGGTTCCAGCCCATCTGCGGCACCTTGTAGCGGCTGCCGTCGGGCTGGTTCCGGCCGGCCAGGTCGAACTTGACCACCTCGCCGTGGATCAGGCCCAGGCCCGGCGTGTCGCCCTCGGCACTGTGGTCCAGCAGCATCTGCATGCCCACGCAGACGCCGAACAGCGGCTTGCGCGCGGCGGCGTCGAGCACCGGGGCCAGCAGGCCGGACTCGCGCAACTCGCGCATGCAGTCGGGCATGGCGCCCTGGCCGGGCAGCACGACGCGCGCGGCGACCTCGACGTCGTGCGGACGCGAGGTGACGAGCACGTCCCAGCCGGTGCCCGCGGCAGCGGCTTGCACCGCCTGCGAGACCGAGCGCAGGTTGCCCATGCCGTAATCGACCACGGCGACGGTCTTGGGAGTGATCAGGCTCATGGCGAGTTCGGCAAAGCGTCGGCGTTCAGAGCGAGCCCTTGGTCGAGGGAATGCTGCCCGCGGCGCGCGGGTCGCGCTCGAGCGCCGCGCGCAGGGCGCGCGCGAAGGCCTTGAACACGGTCTCGGCCTGGTGGTGGGCGTTCTCGCCGCGCAGGTTGTCTATGTGCAGGGTCACGAAGGCGTGGTTCACGAAGCCCTGGAAGAACTCGAACATCAGCTGGGTGTCGAAGGTCCCTATCATGCCGCTCTTGAACGGCACATGGCAGACCAGGCCCGGGCGGCCCGAGAAGTCGACCACCACGCGCGACAGCGCCTCGTCCAGCGGCACGTAGGCATGGCCGTAGCGGCGGATGCCGCGCTTGTCGCCCACGGCCTTGGCCACGGCCTGGCCCAGGGTGATGCCCACGTCCTCGACCGTGTGGTGGCCGTCGATGTGCAGGTCGCCCAGGGCGTGGATGTCCAGGTCGATCAGGCCGTGGCGCGCGATCTGGTCGAGCATGTGGTCGAAGAAGCCGATGCCGGTGTGCAGCTTGGCTTGGCCGGTGCCGTCCAGGTTGACGCGGACGGTGATCTGGGTCTCGGCCGTGTGGCGCGTGACCTCGGCGGTGCGGGGGGCGGTGGTCGTCATAGTGAAGCCTTCAATGCCGCCAGCATCTGCGCGTTCTCCTCGGGCGTGCCGACGGTCAGGCGCAGGCAGTTGGCCAGCAATGGGTGCATTTTAGAAACGTTCTTGACCAGCACCTGGCGCGCCTTCATGCCCTCGAAGACCCGGGCGGCCGCGCCGCTGTCGGCGCTGTCCTGGCCCTGCACGCGCACCAGGATCATATTGGCCTCGCTCTTGAACGGCTGCACGCCCGGCAGCCGGCCCAGGGCCTCGATCAGCTGGCCGCGCTGCACGCGCAGCTCGGCGGCCTGGACCGCGAACACGTCGGCATGCTCGATCGCGAACATGGCGCACTCGCAGTTGAGCACGCTGATGTTGTAGGGCGGGCGCACCTTGTCGAGCTCGGCGATCAGCACCCTGGGGCCGATCAGGTAGCCCAGGCGCACGCCGGCCAGGCCGAACTTGGACAGGGTGCGCATCTGCAGCACATGGTGGTGGCGCGCCAGGCGGTCGATGTAGCTGCGCGAGGCAAAGGGCTGGTAGGCCTCGTCGATCACGACCAGGCCGCCCTGCCGGCCCACCGCCTCGATCAGGCGCTCGATCACCGCGTCGTCCCAGAGGTTGGCCGTGGGGTTGTTCGGGTAGGCCAGGTAGGTGATGGCGGGCTGGTGGGCCTCGATCGCGGCCAGCATCGCGGCCTCGTCGAGCTCGAAGTCGGCGGTCAGCGGCACGCCATGGTAGGCCAGGCCCTGCAACTGGGCGCTCATGGCGTACATCACGAAGCCCGGCTCGGGCGCCAGCACCGAGGCCCCGGGCAGGGCGCAGGCCAGGGCCAGCAGCGAGATCAGCTCGTCCGAGCCGTTGCCGAGCATGAGCTCGAAGCCCTTGGGCACACCGGCATAGGCGGCCAGCGCCGCGCGCAGCTCGTGCACGCGCGCGCCGGGGTAGCGGTTCAGCGCCAGCGCGCCGAGCCGCCGGCCCAGGGCCTCCTGCAGGCCGGGCGGCAGGGGATAGGGGTTCTCCATCGCGTCGAGCTTGACCAGGCCCTCGGCGTCCTGCACCTGGTAGGCGTGCATGGCCCGCACCTCGGGGCGTATGCGCTGCAGCGGGGCCGCGCTCATGCCTGCCCCCGCATGGGCGGCACCGGGGTGAGGCGCAGTTCGGCCGCGCGCGCATGGGCCTGCAGGCCCTCGCCGTAGGCCAGCTCGGCGGCGATGGCGCCCAGGCGCTGGGCGCCGGCCGCGCTGACTTCGATCAGGCTGGAGCGCTTCTGGAAGTCGTAGACGCCCAGCGGCGAGGAAAAGCGCGCCGTGCCCGAGGTCGGCAGCACATGGTTGGGCCCGGCGCAGTAGTCGCCCAGGCTTTCGCTGGTGTAGGCGCCGAGGAAGATCGCGCCCGCATGCCTGAGCAGCGGCTCCCAGCGCCGGGGCTCGCGGCTGGAGACCTCGAGGTGCTCGGGCGCGATGCGGTTGCTGATCGCGCAGGCCTCTTCCATGCTGCGCGTGTGGATCAGGGCGCCGCGGTCGGACAGCGACTTGGCGATGATGGCCGCGCGCGGCATGGCGGGCAGCAGGCGGGCTATCGCGGCCTGCACCGCGGCGATGTAGGCCGCGTCGGGGCTGAGCAGGATGCTTTGCGCGAGCTCGTCGTGCTCGGCCTGCGAGAACAGGTCCATGGCCACCCAGTCGGCCGGCGTGCTGCCGTCGGCCAGCACCAGGATCTCGCTGGGACCGGCGATCATGTCTATGCCCACGCTGCCGAACACGCGCTTCTTGGCGCTGGCCACGTAGGCGTTACCGGGCCCGGTGATCTTGTCGACCTTGGGGACCGTGGCCGTGCCGTAGGCCAGGGCCGCCACGGCCTGCGCGCCGCCGATGGTGAAGGCGCGGGTGACGCCGGCCACATGGGCGGCGGCCAGCACCAGGGCGTTCCTTTCACCGGGGTGTGCCGAAGGCGCACCGTTCCGATGCGCGGGCGTGGGCACCACCATGACGATCTCGCCCACGCCGGCCACATGGGCGGGAATGGCGTTCATCAGCACGCTGGACGGGTAGGCCGCCTTGCCGCCCGGCACGTAGATGCCGACGCGGTCCAGCGGCGTGACCTTCTGGCCCAGCAGGGTACCGTCCTCGTCGCGGTAGCTCCAGCTCTCGCCGCTGGCGCGCTTCTGGGCCTCGTGGTAGGTACGCACGCGCTGCGCGGCCTGCTCCAGCGCCTGGCGCTGCGTCGCGGGCAGGCCGTCGAAGGCGGCCTTGAGCTCCTCGGGCCGCAGCTCGAGCGCGGCCATGGATGCGGCGCCCAGGCCGTCGAAGCGTTGGGTGTACTCGAGCACGGCCGCATCGCCGCGCACGCGCACGTCGGCCAGGATGTCGGCCACGCGCTGCTCGATCGCGGCGTCGGTGTCGGCCGACCAGTGCAGCCTGGCCTGGAAGGCGGCCTCGAATCCGGCGTCGGCCGTGGACAGCTGCAGGGGGGTGGCTTTCAGGGACATGGCGTCGGTGTCAGTCGTTGGCGACGGCCCCGGCGAAGGCGTCGATGATGGCGCGGATCGGCGCCTGCTTGAGCTTGAGCGCGGCCTGGTTGACCACCAGGCGCGAACTGATGTCCATGATGCGCTCGACCTCGACCAGCTGGTTGGCCTTGAGCGTGCTGCCGGTGGACACCAGGTCGACGATGGCGTCGGCCAGGCCCGTCAGCGGCGCCAGCTCCATGCTGCCGTAGAGCTTGATCAGGTCCACGTGCACGCCCTTGTCGGCGAAGAACTCGCGCGCGATCGCGGTGTACTTGGTCGCAACCTTGAGCCGCGAGCCCTGGCGCACGGCGCGCGCGTAGTCGAAGTCGGCGCGCACCGCCACGCTCATGCGGCATTTCGCGATGCGCAGGTCCAGCGGCTGGTACAGGCCGTGGCCGCCATGCTCGATCAGCGTGTCCTTGCCGGTCACGCCGAGGTCGGCGCCGCCGTACTCTACATAGGTCGGCACGTCGGTGGCGCGCACCAGCACCACGCGCACCTCGGGCCGGTTGGTCGCCAGGATCAGCTTGCGCGACTTGTCCGGGTCCTCCAGCACCGCTATGCCGGCCGCCTTCAAGAGCGGCAGGGTCTCGTCGAAGATGCGTCCCTTGGAGAGGGCCAGGGTAATCATCGTGCCTCCTGCCGAGCCGCCTCAAAGGAGGCACGCGCCCCCTCGGGGGGCAGCGAATTACGCGAAGCGAAGAGCGTGGGGGTCATCATTTCGACCTTTCAATGTCGGCACCGAGGCCGCGCAGCTTGGCCTCCATGCGGTCGTAGCCGCGGTCCAGGTGGTAGATGCGGTCGACCACGGTCTCGCCCTCCGCCACCAGGCCGGCGATCACCAGGCTGGCCGAGGCGCGCAGGTCGGTCGCCATCACGGTCGCGCCGGACAGCTGGGCCACGCCCTCGACCAGGGCCACCTTGCCGTCGATCTGCACATGGGCCCCCAGGCGCGCCAGCTCGTTGACGTGCATGAAGCGGTTCTCGAAGATGGTCTCGGTGACCATGCTCGCGCCCTGCGACACGCAGTTGAGCGCCATGAACTGGGCCTGCATGTCGGTCGGGAAGCCCGGGTATTCGGTGGTGCGGAAGCTCTGCGCCTTCAGGCGCTGGAAGGCCGGGCCTTCGCCGCGGATGCGGACGAAGCCCTCGCCCGCCTCCACCGTGGCGCCGGCGTCGCGCAGCTTGTCGATCACCGCCTCGAGGTGGTCGGCGCGGCCGTGGCGCAGCAGCACGTCGCCGCCGGTGGCGGCGACGGCGCACAGGAAGGTGCCGGCCTCGATGCGGTCGGCCACCACCTGGTGGCGGCAGCCGCTCAGCCGCTCCACGCCCTGGATGTGGATGCGGCTCGTGCCGTGGCCCTCGATCTTGGCGCCCATGCGGATCAGCATCTCGGCCAGGTCGGGAATCTCGGGCTCCTGGGCGGCGTTCTCGAGCACGGTCTCGCCCTCGGCCAGCGCGGCCGCCATCAGCAGGTTCTCGGTGCCGGTCACCGTGACCATGTCGGTGGCGATGCGCGCGCCGCGCAGCCGGCTGCGCCCCGCGGGCAGGCCGGCCAGCATGTAGCCATGCTCGACCACGATCTCGGCACCCATGGCCTGCAGGCCCTTGATGTGCTGGTCCACCGGGCGCGAGCCGATCGCGCAGCCGCCCGGCAGCGAGACCTTGGCGCGGCCGAAGCGCGCCAGCAGCGGCCCCAGAGCGAGCACCGAGGCGCGCATGGTCTTGACCAGCTCATAGGGCGCCTCCGGCTGGTCCAGCGCGCCCGCGTCCAGCTGCACTGTCCCGTCGGCGCCGTGCTCGGCGCGCACGCCCATGTGGCGCAGCAGCTTGAGCATGGTGGCCACGTCCTGCAGGCGCGGCACGTTGACCAGGGTGACCGGCTGGTCGGTGAGCAGGGCGGCGCAGAGCTCGGGCAGGGCCGCGTTCTTGGCGCCGGAGATCAGAACTTCGCCGTGCAGCGGACGGCCGCCGCGAATGATGAGTTTGTCCATGGAATGAAGGCTGGAATGGGGCGCTTTGGCCGCTCAGGACTGGGACGCGGCCCATTCGGCCGGCGTGAAGGTCTTCATCGACAGGGCATGAACCTCGTCGGTCTGCATCCTTTGGCCCAGCGTCGCGTACACGCGCTGGTGGCGGGCGATGGGGCGCTTGCCCTCGAATTCGGGCGAGACGATGGTCGCGTACCAGTGGCGGCCGTCGCCCTCGACCTGCAGGTGCTGGCAGGGCAGGCCGGCGGCGATGAGGGATTGGAGTTCTTCAGCGGTCATGTCGGTTCATTTCAGCCACGGATCTTGTAGCCTATGCGCAGCAGGTGGATGGCGATCGCGCTCACCAGCGCCAGCGCAGCGCCGACGATGGCCAGGCTGAGCCAGGGCGAGACGTCGCTCTGGCCGAAGAAGCCGTAGCGGAAGCCGTCGATCATGTAGAAGAACGGGTTCAGGTGGCTGAGCTTCTGCCAGAACGGCGGCAGCGAATGGATGGAGTAGAACACGCCGGACAGGAAGGTCATGGGCATGATGATGAAGTTCTGGAACGCCGCCATCTGGTCGAACTTCTCGGCCCACAGGCCGGCGATCAGGCCCAGCGCGCCCAGCATGGCTGCGCCGAGCACGGCGAAGGCCAGGATCCACAGCGGTGCAACGAAGCTCGGCGGCGCCAACAGGGCCGTCACGAGGAACACGCCCAGTCCGACGGCCAGGCCGCGCGCGATCGACGAGCCCACGTAGGCGACGAACCAGCTCCAGTGCGACAGCGGCGTGAGCAGCACGAACACCAGGTTGCCCATGATCTTGCTCTGGATCAGGCTCGACGAGCTGTTGGCGAAGGCGTTCTGCAGCACGCTCATCATCACCAGGCCCGGCACCAGGAAGGCGCTGTAGCTGACCTGGTCGTAGACCTGGACATGCGCCTCGAGCACATGGCCGAAGATCAGCATGTAGAGCACGGCCGTGAGCACCGGCGCCGCCACGGTCTGGAAGCTCACCTTCCAGAAGCGCAGCACCTCCTTGTAGAACAGGGTCTGCCAACCACTCATGCCTGCACCTCGATGCCGGGGGCCGGCGCCGCCGCGGCCGGTTTCCCGCCGCCGGTCATCACGTCCAGGAACACGTCCTCGAGATCGGCCTTGCGGATCTCGACGTCCTCGGCGTGCAGGCCGGCCTCGCGGATCGCCGCGAGGTAATGCTCGATCTCGGCCGCGTCGTGCGCGGGGAACTGCACGATGCGCCCGGTCACGCGCGCCTGCAGCGCCAGGTGGCGCGGCAGCTCACTGTCGATTTTGAAGCGCAGCACGTTGCTGGATGCCGCCTTGAGCAGCTCCGAGGTCCTGGCCAGGGCCACCACCCGCCCCTGCTTGAGCATGGCGATGCGGCTGCACAGGGCCTCGGCTTCCTCGAGGTAATGCGTGGTCAGCAGCACGGCGTGGCCCTGCTTGTTGAGCCGGGCGATGAACTGCCACAGGGTCTGGCGCAGCTCGACGTCGACGCCCGCGGTGGGCTCGTCGAGCACGATCACCGGCGGCTTGTGCACCAGGGCCTGGGCCACCAGCACGCGCCGCTTCATGCCGCCCGAGAGCTGGCGCATGTTGGCATGGGCCTTGTCGGCCAGGCCCAGGCTTTCGAGCAGCTCGTCGATCCAGGCCTCGTTGCGCTTGACGCCGAAGTAACCCGACTGAATGCGCAGGGCCTCGCGCACGCTGAAGAAGGGGTCGAACACCAGCTCCTGCGGCACCACGCCGAGCTGGCGGCGCGCCTGGGCGTAGTCGACCTGCACGTCGTGGCCGCGCACCAGCACGCGGCCGCTGGTGGCGCGGGTGAGGCCGGCCAGGATGCTGATCAGCGTGGTCTTGCCCGCGCCGTTGGGCCCGAGCAGGCCGAAGAACTCGCCCTCCTCGATGTCGAAGCTGACCTCGTCGAGCGCCTTGAGTGGCCGCCCCCCTGGGGTCTGGAAGGTCTTGGAGACGGACTGGAATGAGATCGCGGGCATGGGAACCCTTGATTTTAAGGGTTCGGCCATGTGGCGGCCGGCGGCGGGCCGCAAATCCCGGCCGGACGCGGGCTCAGCCCTGGGCCGGCAGCAGTTCGGAGACGCCGTACAGCCCGGCCAGCTCGCGCAGCTTGGCCGGCAGGCCCTTGACGGCCAGCGTCTTGCCGTCGGCCAGGCATTCGCGCCGGCAGGCCAGCAGCACGGCCAGCGCCGAGGAATCGAAGCGCTCGAGCGCGCCGGCGTCGGCCACCACCTGCTGCCCCGCCTCGCCGCGCACGGCCTGCAGCAGCATGTGCAGGCAGGCCGCGGCCTGGCGCTGGGTCAACTCGGCGGGCAAGACCAGCATCGTCAACCTTTCTTCGCGTTCGCCTTGTTGCGCTCGGTCAGGGTGCCGATCAGGCCGTCCACGCCCTTGGCGTTGATTTCCTGGGCGAACTGGCTGCGGTAGGTGTCGACCAGCCACACGCCCAGCACATTGAGGTCGTAGATCTTCCAGCCGGCGCCCTCGCCGGGGGTCTTCTCGAGCCGGTAATCGAGCTGGATCGGCTCGCCGCGCCCGCGCACCTCGGTGCGCACGACGACCTCGCGGTCCTCGGCCGAGCCGCGCATCGGCTTGAGCACCACGCTCTGGTCGCTGACCTGGGACAGGGCCCCGGCATAGGTGCGCACCAGCAGGGTCTTGAACTCCTCCTGCAGGCGTTTTTGCTGCTCGGGCGTGGCCTTGCGCCAGCCCGGGCCGGTGGCCGAGGCCGTCATGCGCCGGAAGTTGACGCTGGGCATGATCTTGCTGTCGACCAGGACCATGATCTTGGAGACGTCGCCGGTTTGCAGGCTCTTGTCGGCCTTGATGGCATCCAGCACGTCGGTCGACAGGCGCTTGATCAGCGCGTCCGGCGCTTCGTCGGCCGCGTGGGCCGGCGCGGCGGCCAGCAGCGTGGCCGCCAGGGAGGCGGAAAGCAGGTGGACGAGGGAGCGGCGTTTCATCAAGTGAGGTTCCTTATGGCGGGCAATCCCGCATTCGGCCGAGGCCTATGCACACAGGGTAGCGGATCGGCGCGTGGCCCTGTAAACCGCGCGGCCGAAGTTGCAACAGACGGCAACTACTTCTGGGCCGGTGCGACGGGTGCGGCGTCGGGGTCAGGCGCGGCCGGTTCGTCGGGCGGCGTGCCGTCGTAGACGTCGTTGCGGCGCTTTTGCAGGAAGGCGTCGCGCTTGAAGCTGTAGGGGTCCAGGGCCGCCTGGTCCAGCAGGTCGCCGGCCCGCAGCAGCTGCGCGCGGGTGTCGACGGCATTGAGCGCGGTCAGCGAGTTGCGCGTGGCCACGTCGTCCACACTGGAGACCAGGTTGCCCTTCACGTCCACCGGCAGGGCGGCCGTGTCGCGCACGGTCGAGGGCCCAAGCAGCGGCAACACCAGGTAGGGCCCGGACGGCACGCCCCAGCGGCCCAGGGTCTGGCCGAAGTCCTCGCGGCGCGACTCCAGGCCCATCTCGCTGGCGATGTCCAGCACGCCGGCAAAGCCGAACACGGTGTTCACGCCCACGCGGGTGAAGCTCTCGGCGGCCGCCATGCCCTTGAGCTGCAGCACGTTGTTGGCGAAGGTCCAGACCTCGGCGAGGTTGCCGAAGAAGTTGCCGACGCCGCTGCGCAGCGGCGAAGGCACCACGTCGCGGTAGGCCGTGGCCACAGGCTTGAGCACCACGTCGTCGACGGCGTCGTTGAAACGGGTCATGCCGCGGTTGTAGGGCTCGAACGGGTCGCGCGGGTCGGCCGCGGGCCCGCTGGCGCAGGCCGACAGGCCCAGCACGGCCACACATGCCAGCGCCGCCAGCCAGCGGCGCGGCGCCCGGGCCGCCCTCTCGGCCCCTACGGATGCTGCATTCATTTCTTGTTACCTGTCCCTTGGGATGCCCCGCCTTCGGCCGCCTTGCTGTAGAGGAACTGTCCGATCAGGTTCTCCAGCACCACGGCCGACTGGGTCGAGCCCACATTATCGCCCGCCGCCAGGGTTTTTTCATCGGCGCCGGGTTGGATGCCGATGTATTGCTCGCCCAGCAGGCCACTGGTCAGGATTTTCAGCGAGCTGTCCTTGGGAAAGGCGTAGCGGCTCTCCAGCGCCAGGGTCACGATGGCCTGGAAGCTCTGGTCGTCGAAACTGATGGACTCGACCCGCCCCACCACCACGCCCGCGCTCTTGACGGCCGCCTTGGGCTTGAGGCCCCCGATGTTGTCGAACTTGGCCGTGACACGATATTCGGACTGGAAGCTCAGGGTCAGCAGGTTGGCCGACTTGAGCGCCAGGAACAGGATGGCCGCCAGGCCCACCATGACAAACAAACCCACCCACACGTCGTTCTTCGCACGCTGCACAAGCCTCTCCTAGATACTGAACATCATGACGGTCAGGATGAAATCCAGACCCAGCACCGACAGCGACGCGATCACCACCGTGCGGGTGGTCGCGCTGGACACGCCTTCGGGCGTGGCCTGCGCCTCGTAGCCCTGCAGCAGGGCGATGAAGGTCACGGCCACGCCGAACACCAGGCTCTTGATGACGCCGTTGCCCACATCGCTCCAGACGTCGACGCCGCCCTGCATCTGGCTCCAGAAGGAGCCCTCGTCAATGCCAATCATCAGCACGCTGACCACCCAGCCGCCCAGGATGCCGACCGCGCTGAACACGGCGGCCAGCAGCGGCATGGCGATCACGCCGGCCCAGAAGCGCGGCGCCAGGATGCGCTGCACCGGGTCCACGGCCATCATCTCCATGGCCGTGATCTGCTCGCCGGCACGCATCAGGCCGATCTCGGCCGTGAGCGAGGCGCCGGCGCGGCCGGCGAACAGCAGGGCCGTGATCACCGGCCCCAGCTCGCGCACCAGGCTCAGCGCCACCAGCAGGCCCACGGCCTCCGAGGAGCCGTAGCGCTGCAGGGTGTAGTAGCCCTGCAGGCCCAGCACGAAGCCGACGAACAGGCCCGACACGGTGATGATGGCCAGAGAGTAGTTGCCGACGAACAGTATCTGGTCGCGCACCAGCGAAAAGCGCCGCAGGCAGGCGCCCAGCAGCAGCGTCAGGCGTACCAGCAGCCGGGCGCCATAGCCCCAGGCGTCCAGCTGCCGGCGGGTGGCGAAACCGAGGTCGGAGGGCTTGTACCAGCTCATGCGGCCCTCACGCCGAAGTCGTCGGCCAGCGTGGGGCCGGGATAGTGGAACTGCACCGGCCCCTCGGTCAACGCGTTGACGAACTGCACCACCAGGGGGTCGCTGGAGTTGCGCACCTCCTCGGGCGTGCCCTGGGCCGCGATGCGGCCATTGGCCAGGATGATGACCTGGTCGGCGATGTGGAAGGTCTCCGGGATCTCGTGCGACACCACCAGGCTGGTTAGCCCCAAGGTGTCGTTGAGCTGGCGGATCAGGCGCGCGGCCGTGCCCAGCGAGATCGGGTCCAGGCCCGAGAACGGTTCGTCGTACATGACCAGGTCCGGATCCAGGGCGATGGCGCGCGCCAGCGCCACGCGCCGGTTCATGCCGCCTGAGATTTCCGAGGGCATCAGCTGGCGGGCGCCGCGCAGGCCCACGGCATCGAGCTTCATCAGCACGATGTCGTGGATCAGGCTCTCGGGCAGGTCGGTGTGCTCGCGCAGCGGAAAGGCCACGTTGTCGAACACGTTGAGGTCGGTGAACAGGGCGCCGAACTGGAACAGCATGCCCATGCGGCGCCGGGCGGCGTAGAGCTGCTCCTGGTCCAGGCGCCCCAGATCCTGTCCATCGAACAGCGCCTCGCCCTTCTGGGCCCGGTACTGGCCGCCGATCAGGCGCAGCGTGGTGGTCTTGCCGCCGCCCGAGGCCCCCATCAGCGCCGTGACCTTGCCGCGCGGCAGGCTCAGCGTGATGTCGTCCAGGATCACGCGCTCCCCGTACCCGAAGGTCAGGTTGCGGAATTCGACGAGGGCGTCTGGCTTGGAGGCAGTCATAAAAACAAAAGCCGGGGAGAGCCGGCTTTTGGATCATAAGGGATTCAGGTAAACCCGAATCCGGGACTCTGGGACCGGCTCAGCGCGGCAGGTCGCTGTAGCCCATCAGGAACTCGTCCACCGCGCGCGCGGCTTGGCGGCCCTCACGAATGGCCCAGACCACCAGGCTCTGGCCGCGGCGCATGTCGCCGGCCGCGAACACCTTGGGGACGTTGGTGGCGTAGCCGCCGGTGAACTCGGTCGTGGCCTTGGCATTGCCGCGGCCGTCCTTGTCGACGCCGAAGGCGTCCAGGATGGTCGCCACCGGATTCACGAAGCCCATGGCCAGCAGCACCAGGTCGGCCTTGTACTCCTTCTCGGTGCCCGGGATCTCGACCAGCTTGCCGTCCTTGAACTCGACGTGCACGGTCTTGAGGCCGGTGAGCTTGCCGTTCTTGCCGACGAATTCCTTGGTGGAGACCGCGAACTCGCGCACGCAGCCCTCCTCGTGGCTGGAGCTGGTGCGCAGCTTGAGCGGCCAGTAGGGCCAGACCAGCGGCTTGTTCTCCTGCTCGGGCGGCTGGGGCATGACCTCGAACTGGGTCACGCTCACGGCACCGTGGCGGTTGCTGGTGCCCACGCAGTCGGAGCCGGTGTCGCCGCCGCCGATCACGATCACATGCTTGCCGTCGGCACGCAGCTGGCCCTTGAGCTTGTCGCCGGCGTTGACCTTGTTCTGCTGCGGCAGGAACTCCATGGCGAAGTGGATGCCGTCCAGCTCGCGCCCGGGCACCGGCAGGTCGCGCGACTGCTCGGCGCCGCCGGTCAGCAGCACGGCGTCGAAGTCCTTTTGCAGTTGCTCGGCCGAGACGCTTTCCTTGGCCCAGTTGGTGACCTTGCTGCCCTCGGGCAGCTGGCCGACCAGCACGCCGGTGCGGATCTTGACACCCTCGGCCTCGAGCTGCTTGACGCGGCGGTCGATGTGCGACTTCTCCATCTTGAAGTCGGGGATGCCGTAGCGCAGCAGGCCGCCGACCCGGTCGTTCTTCTCGAACAGGGTCACGTCGTGGCCCACGCGCGCCAGCTGCTGGGCCGCGGCCATGCCGGCCGGGCCGGAGCCGACCACCGCGACTTTCTTGCCGGTCTGGTGCTTGGCCGGCAGGGGTTTGACCCAGCCTTCGGCCCAGGCGCGGTCGATGATGGCGTGCTCGATCGACTTGATGCCCACCGCGTCGTCGTTCACGTTGAGCGTGCAGGCGGCCTCGCAGGGCGCGGGGCAGATGCGGCCGGTAAACTCGGGGAAGTTGTTGGTGCTGTGCAGCACGGTGATGGCGTTCTGCCAGTCGCCGTGGTAGACCAGATCGTTGAAGTCCGGAATGATGTTGTTGACCGGACAGCCGTTGTTGCAGAACGGCGTGCCGCAGTCCATGCAGCGCGCACCCTGGACCTTGGCCTGCGCCTCGTCCAGGCCGACCACGAATTCCTTGTAATGCTTCAGGCGCTCGGGAACGGGCTTGTAGCCCTCCTCGACGCGCTCGTACTCCATGAAGCCGGTGACTTTACCCATGATTCTTCAATCCTTCAGTGCTTACTTGGCGACGACGGCTTCCTTGGCCGAGGCCTGGGCCTTGCCGGTGGCGGCGACCGCGGCCTTGCGCGCATTGATCTCGCCCAGGGCGCGCTTGTACTCGTTCGGGAACACCTTGACGAACTTCTGGCGCGCCTCGGCCCAGTTGTCCAGCAGGGCGCGCGCGCGCTTGCTGCCGGTCCAGCGGTGGTGGTCCTCGAGCAGCTTCTTGAGCTGCGCCTCGTCGGTCTGGTCGCGGTGCCAGACGCCGCGGTCCAGCGTGGCTTCCTGCTCGGCGGCGGGCAGCACCTTCTCCAGGCTGACCATGGCGGTGTTGCAGCGCTTGGCGAACTGGCCGTCCTCGTCGTAGACATAGGCCAGGCCGCCGCTCATGCCGGCGGCGAAGTTGCGGCCGGTCTTGCCCAGCACGGCCACGGTGCCGCCGGTCATGTACTCGCAGCCATGGTCGCCCGTGCCCTCGACGACGGCGGTCGCACCCGACAGGCGCACCGCGAAGCGCTCGCCGGCCACGCCGCTGAAGAAGGCCTCACCGGTGGTGGCGCCGTACATCACGGTGTTGCCCACGATGATGTTCTGCGTCGCCTCGCCGCGGAAGTCCAGGCTGGGGCGCACCACGATGCGGCCGCCCGACAGGCCCTTGCCGGTGTAGTCGTTGGCCTCGCCGATCAGGTACAGCGTGATGCCGCGGGCCAGGAAGGCGCCGAAGGACTGGCCGCCCGTGCCCTCGAGCTGGATGCGGATGGTGTCGTCGGGCAGGCCGTCCGGGTGCACCTTGGTCAGCGCGCCGGACAGCATGGCGCCGACCGAGCGGTTGACGTTGCGCGCCACCTCCATGAACTGCACCTTCTCGCCCTTTTCGATGGCGGCGCGGCTCTTGGCGATCAGCACGTTGTCGAGCGACTTCTCCAGGCCATGCTCCTGGTTCTCGACATGGTAGCGGGCCACGTCGGCCGGCACCGTAGGCAGGGCCAGCAGGCGGCTGAAGTCCAGGCCGCGCGCCTTCCAGTGCGCGATGCCCTGCTTCATGTCGAGCAGGTCGGAGCGACCGATCATGTCGTCGAACTTGCGGATGCCCAGCTGGGCCATGATCTGGCGCACTTCCTCGGCAATGAAGAAGAAGTAGTTCACCACATGCTCGGGCTTGCCCGAGAACTTGCGGCGCAGCACCGGGTCCTGCGTGGCCACGCCCACCGGGCAGGTGTTGAGGTGGCATTTGCGCATCATGATGCAGCCCTCGACCACCAGCGGCGCGGTGGCGAAGCCGAATTCATCGGCGCCCAGCAGCGCGCCGATGGCGACGTCGCGGCCGGTCTTCATCTGGCCGTCGGCCTGCACGCGGATGCGGCTGCGCAGGCGGTTGAGCACCAGGGTCTGCTGGGTCTCGGCCAGGCCGATCTCCCAGGGGCTGCCGGCGTGCTTGATCGAGGACCAGGGCGAGGCGCCGGTGCCGCCGTCATGGCCGGCGATCACCACATGGTCGCTCTTGCACTTGGCCACGCCCGCGGCGATGGTGCCCACGCCGACCTCGGACACCAGCTTGACGCTGATGCTGGCATGCGGCGCCACGTTCTTCAGGTCGTGGATCAGCTGGGCCAGGTCCTCGATCGAGTAGATGTCGTGGTGCGGCGGCGGCGAGATCAGGCCCACGCCGGGCACGCTGTGGCGCAGCTTGCCAATGTAGTCGGACACCTTGCCGCCGGGCAGCTGGCCGCCCTCGCCGGGCTTGGCGCCCTGCGCCATCTTGATCTGGATCTGGTCGGCCGAGGCCAGGTACTCGGCGGTGACGCCGAAGCGGCCCGAGGCCACCTGCTTGATGCGCGAGCGCAGCGAGTCGCCGTCTTCCAGCGGCAGGTCGACCTCGACCACGTCCTCGCCGATCACGCTCTTGAGCGTCTCGCCCTTCTTGATCGGGATGCCCTTGAGCTCGTTGCGGTAGCGCGCCGCGTCCTCGCCGCCCTCGCCGGTGTTGCTCTTGCCGCCGACGCGGTTCATCGCGATGGCCAGCGTGGCATGCGCCTCGGTTGAGATCGAGCCCAGCGACATGGCGCCGGTGGCGAAGCGCTTGACGATCTCCTTGGCCGACTCGACCTCCTCGACCGGAATCGCCTTGGCCGGGTCGATCTTGAACTCGAACAGGCCGCGCAGCGTCATGTGGCGGCGGCTCTGGTCGTTGATCAGCTGGGCGTATTCCTTGTAGGTGTTCCAGTTGTTGGCGCGCGTGCTGTGCTGCAGCTTGGCGATCGCGTCGGGCGACCACATGTGCTCCTCGCCGCGCACGCGCCAGGCGTACTCGCCGCCGGCGTCGAGCATGTTGGCCAGCACCGGGTCGTCGCCGAAGGCAGCCTTGTGCATGCGGATCGCCTCCTCGGCGATCTCGAACACGCCCAGGCCTTCCACGCGGCTGGCGGTGCCGGTGAAGTACTTGGCCACGGTGTCGCTGTTCAGGCCGATGGCCTCGAACAGCTGGGCGCCGCAGTAGCTCATGTAGGTGCTCACGCCCATCTTGGACATGATCTTGGACAGGCCCTTGCCGATCGCCTTGACGTAGTTGTAGATCGCCTTCTCGGCCGACAGGTCGCCCGGCAGGTCCTTGTGGATCGCGGCCAGGGTCTCCATGGCCAGGTAGGGGTGCACGGCCTCGGCGCCATAGCCGGCCAGCACGCCGAAGTGGTGCACCTCGCGCGCGGTGCCGGTCTCGACCACCAGGCCGGCCGTGGTGCGCAGGCCCTCGCGCACCAGGTGCTGGTGGATGGCCGACAGGGCCAGCAGCGCGGGGATCGCCACCTGGGTGGCGCTGATGGCGCGGTCGCTGATGATCAGGATGTTCTTGCCGCCCTTGATCGCGTCCACGGCTTCGGCGCACAGCGAGGCCAGCTTGGCCTCCACGCCCTCGCGGCCCCAGGCCACCGGGTAGGTGATGTCCAGGGTGGCGCTGCGGAACTTGCCCTGGGTGACGGCCTCGATGTCGCGCAGCTTGGCCATGTCGGCGAAGTCCAGCACGGGCTGGCTCACCTCCAGGCGCATCGGCGGGTTGACCTGGTTGATGTCGAGCAGGTTGGGCTTGGGTCCGATGAAGGACACCAGCGACATCACGATGGCCTCGCGGATCGGATCGATCGGCGGGTTGGTCACCTGGGCGAACAGCTGCTTGAAGTAGTTGTACAGCGGCTTGTTCTTGTCCGACAGCACAGCCAGCGGGCTGTCGTTGCCCATGGAGCCAATGCCCTCCTCGCCGGCCTGGGCCATGGGCGCGAGCAGGAACTTGATGTCCTCCTGGGTGGTGCCGAAGGCCTGCTGGCGGTCCAGCAGCGAAACCTCGTGCGGCAGCGGCGTGACCGTGGCCGGGCCTTCCACGTCGTCGAGCTTGATGCGCAGGTTCTCGATCCACTGCTTGTAGGGCTTGCTGTTGGCGAGGTTGGCCTTGAGCTCCTCGTCGTCGATCATGCGGCCCTGCTCGAGGTCGATCAGGAACATCTTGCCGGGCTGCAGGCGCCACTTGCGCACGATCTTGCTCTCGGGCACGGGCAGCACGCCGGACTCCGAGCCCATGATCACGAAATCATCGTCGGTGATGCAGTAGCGCGAGGGGCGCAGGCCGTTGCGGTCCAGCGTGGCGCCGATCTGGCGGCCGTCGGTGAACACGATGGAAGCCGGACCGTCCCAAGGCTCGAGCATGGCCGCGTGGTATTCGTAGAAGGCCTTGCGGCGCTCGTCCATGGTGGTGTGCTGCTCCCAGGGCTCGGGGATCATCATCATCACGGCCTGGCTGATCGGGTAGCCGGCCATGGTCAGCAGCTCGAGGCAGTTGTCGAAGGTCGCGGTATCGGACTGGTCGGCGAAGCTGATCGGATAGAGCTTCCTGAGGTCCTCGCCCAGCACCGGCGAGGACATCACGCCCTCGCGCGCCTTCATCCAGTTGTAGTTGCCCTTGACCGTGTTGATCTCGCCGTTGTGCGCGACATAGCGGTAGGGGTGGGCCAGCGGCCACTCGGGGAAGGTGTTGGTCGAGAAGCGCTGGTGCACCAGACCCAGGGCCGAAACGCAGCGCGGGTCTTCCAGGTCACGGTAGTAAGTGCCCACCTGGTTGGCCAGCAGCAGGCCCTTGTAGACGACGGTGCGGCTGCTCATGCTGGGCACGTAGTATTCCTTGCTGTGCTTGAGCTTGAGGCGCTGGATGGCGGCGCTGGCGGTCTTGCGGATCACGTAGAGCTTGCGCTCGAGCGCGTCCTGCACGATCACGTCGCTGCCGCGGCCGATGAAGACCTGGCGCAGGATGGGCTCTTTCTCGCGCACCGTGGGCGACATGGGCATCTCGCGGTTGACCGGCACGTCGCGCCAGCCCAGCAGCACCTGGCCCTCGGCCTTGATGGCACGCTCCATCTCCTGCTCGCAGGCCAGGCGCGAGGCATGCTCCTTGGGCAGGAAGATCATGCCCACGCCGTATTCGCCGGGCGGCGGCAGGGCCACGCCCTGCTTGGCCATCTCCTCGCGGTACAGGGCGTCGGGCAGCTGGATCAGGATGCCGGCACCGTCGCCCATCAGCTTGTCGGCGCCGACGGCGCCACGGTGGTCCAGGTTCTCGAGGATCTTGAGGCCCTGCTGCACGATGGCATGGCTCTTCTCGCCCTTGATGTGCGCCACGAAACCCACGCCGCAGGCGTCGTGCTCGTTGGCGGGGTCGTACAGACCGGTCTGTTGCAGGGCTTGTTTCTCGGCTGCCGTGGTCATGGCGCACTCCTCAATTTCACAGGGAAGCCGAAGCATAGTGCAGCGCAGCAAGCATTTCAAGCAGAATAAATGGGGTCAGATTCCAATTAACTCCAGAAAAGAAAATTCTAAAATTAATTGGGGACGCATTAATCACAAGGACACTGACGATGCACGCAAGCTGCGTGCCGACCTTCAACCGGTCTTGCGATCCGCAGCGGGCCGGCCCGCCCTCCCCTTGCTGACACGGCGCTCGGTCCGCCGCTGCAACTCGGCCACGAAGTCCGTGTCGCCGAGCGCCCAGCCGCGCAGCGCCGACTGGGTCAGGGCCTGCTGCTGCGCGGGGCTGAGGCCTGCGCGCACCAGCTCCGCATAGGCCGCCTCGCGCGCGAACGGGGTATTGCCGAGCTGCCAGTAAAGCGCGTGCGGCGTGATCAGGCGGTCGTGGCGCAGGCCGATGTAGTGGCCATGGCTGGACCAGGGGTAGTCGCGCGGGTCGGCCACCAGGCCGGCGCGCACCGGGTTCAGGTCGATGTAGGCCATGCAGGCCAGCAGGTGACGCTCGGCCTGGATCAGGGTCGAGCGGTAGCGCCCCTCCCAGAGGGTGCCGCTGCGGCCCTGGCTGTCGTTGAAATGGCGCACGTAGCGCCGCCCCACGGCCTGCATCATCTGCGGCAGCCCTTGCGCCGTCTCGGGCGTGGCCAGCAGGTGGAAATGGTTGTCCATCAGCACATAGGCGTGCAAGGCCACGCCGAACTGGGCCGCGTACTCGGCCAGCAGCGCGAGCAGGCGCTCACGGTCGGCCGGCGTCGCGAAGATGGGCTGACGGTTGTTGCCACGCTGGATCACGTGGTGCGCGTAGCCGGGCAGAGTCAGACGGGGCAGGCGGGCCATGGGCGGAGTGGCGAAGCAAAGCGGCATGTTAATGGCTCGCAGCCGGGAAGATCGTCGGAGGCTGTCACGCCAAAGTCACACGACTGTCACACCACCGAAGTAAAAACACCAGTCCGCCCTATGAACATGGCCTCGCTCTCCAGCAACTGCCCGCCGGCCACAGTACGCGAACTGCTGGCCAGCGACGCCCTGGACATCCATTTCCAGCCCATCGTCGGCCTGGGCCAGGCCGACATCCACGGCCACGAGGCCCTGGTGCGGCCGCCGCCGGACAGCCCCTGGCCCGCCCCCGACCGCCTGTTCGCCGCCGCGCGCCTGGAGGGCCTGGCAATCGAGCTGGAGCTGGCCTGCCTGCGCCGGGCCCTGCGCTGCTGGCATCAACAGGCGCAGCCCGGCCGCCTGTTCGTGAACATGAGCGCCTCGGCACTGGTCGCGGGCACGGGCCGGGAGGGCCTGGCGCACGCGGTGCAGCCCGAGGATACCGGCGCGCTGGCGCTGTCCGGCGTGGTGATCGAGCTGACCGAGCACGAGCATGTGCACGACATGCCGGCCCTGCAGGAGGCCATGGCGACGCTGCGCAGCGCCGGCATCTCGCTGGCGCTCGACGATTTCGGCGACGGCCGCTCCAGCCTGCGCCTGTGGTCCGAGCTGCGCCCCGAGTACGTGAAGATCGACAAGTACTTCACGCGCCAGGTCAACACCACCAGCCACAAGCTGCAGACTTACCGCGCCCTGCTGCAGATCGCCGAGACCTTCGGCGCGCAGCTGGTCGCCGAGGGCGTGGAAACGGCGGACGAGCTGCGCGTGCTGCGCGACATCGGCGTGCCCATGGCCCAGGGCTTCTTTCTCGGCCGACCCGCACCGCAGGCCCTTCAGGCGCTGGCCGAGGCGCCGCGCCAGGTGCTGCACAGCCGAGAGATCGCCGTGCTGCCGCAGCAGCGCCACGCCAGCAACCGCGCCCTGACGGCCGAAAGCCTGCGCATCCCCGCCCCCGCCATCTCCCCCGAGCTCTGCCACGACGACGTGGTCACCCTGTTTCGCCAGCATGAGCAGCTGCACGCCCTGCCGCTGGTGAAGGACGGGCAGCCGGTGGGCCTGGTGCTGCGCCAGCGCATACAGGACCTGTACCTGAGACCCTACTTCAGGGAGCTGATGGGCCGCCGCCCTTGCCGGCTGCACGCCAACCTGCAGCCCCTGGTCGTGGAAACGCACACCCCGATCGAAGACCTGACGCAGGTGCTGACCTCCAGCGACCAGCGCTACCTGACCGAGGGCTTCATCCTCACCGAGCGCGGACGCTACCGCGGCCTGGGCACGGGCGAGCAGCTGGTGCGCGCGGTGACCGAGGCGCGCATCGAGGCGGCCCGCCACGCCAACCCGCTGACCTTTCTGCCCGGCAACCTGCCCATCACCATCCACATCGAGCGCCTGCTCGCCAGCGGCCACGACTTCGTCGCCTGCTACGCCGACCTGAACCAGTTCAAGCCCTTCAACGACCATTACGGCTACTGGCGCGGCGATGAAATGATCCGGCTCCAGGCCGAGGCCATCGTCTCGGCCTGCGACCCGCGCCGCGACTTCGTGGGCCATGTGGGCGGCGACGACTTCGTGATGCTGCTGCAAAGCCGCGACTGGGAAGCCCGCTGCGCCCGCGCCGTGCAGCGCTTCAACCAGGGCGCGCTGGCGCTGTTCGATCCCGAGGCCCGCCAGGCGGGCGGCATCCACGCCGAAGACCGGCAGGGCGTGGTGCGCTTTCACGGCTGCACCACGCTGAGCATAGGCGTGATCCAGGTCGGCCCGGGCATGTTCGGCAGCGCCGAAGAAGTGGCGTCGGCCGCGGCGGCGGCCAAGCACCGCGCCAAACAGCAGCGCGTCGGCATTTTCCGGATGGACGCGCTCGAAGCCCGCAGCCATTTCGCCCCCGAGCCCAATCCCTACGCGGCCCCCTGCAGCTGACGGGCCATCCCGGCGCCGGGCCGGCCGGGTTCAGACCGGCGGCACGCCGGGGCCGGCCGCCGCCAGGTCCTGCACCATCGCCGACGCCGGGCCGAGCCCGGAAAAACGTGTCTGCAGCAGGTCCTGCAGGCCGAACTGCACGAGGATGGCCTGCAGCCGCTCGGCCGCGCTGCGCTTTCTCTGACCGGTGTAGCTGGCGATGATGAGCTCGTTCTTCAGGCTGTGTTCCCAGCCCACGAGCTCGGTCACCGTGACCTGGTAGCCGCAGGCCTCCAGGTACAGGCAGCGCAGCACATTGGTCAGCTGGCTGCCCAGCTCGCGCGTGTGCAGCGGATGGCGCCAGAGCTCGGCCAGCGGCGTGCGCGCCAGCTGCAGCGCCTTGTTCTGGCGCAGGCTGGCGGCCACCTCGGCCTGGCAGCAGGGCACCAGCACCATGTGGCGGGCCTGCTTCTGCAGGCCGAAGGCGATCGCGTCGTCGGTGGCGGTGTCGCAGGCGTGCAGCGCCGTCACCACGTCGATGCGCGCCGGCAGCGCCTCGGACTGCGCCGACTCGGCCACCGTGAGGTTGAGAAAGGACATGCGCTCGAAACCCAGGCGCGCCGCCAGCTCGCGCGAGCGCTGCACCAGCTCGGGCCGGGTCTCTATGCCGTAGATGTGGCCGCGCCCCAGGGTCTTGAAGTACAGGTCGTAGACGATGAAGCCGAGGTAGGACTTGCCGGCGCCATGGTCGGCCAGGGTGATGCCGGCCTCCGACTCGGGCAGCTCCCGCAGCAGCTTCTCGATGAACTGGTAGAGGTGGTAGACCTGCTTGAGCTTGCGCCGCGAGTCCTGGTTGAGCCGGCCCTCGCGCGTGAGGATGTGCAGCGCCTTGAGCAGTTCCACCGACTGGCCGGGCCGCAGCTCGGCCAGCACCTCGGCCACCGGCTGCGAGGCCGACGCCATGCCCTTGCGCGGCTTCATGGCCGCCCCCCGCCTTCGGTTCCGGCGGCCGGCGACGGGCCTACGTCGAGCGCGCGCCAGCCCTCGGGGCCGAGCCGCTCCAGGGTGGCCATGTTGGTCTCGTAGATCGTCTCGGCCTCGGGAAAGGCCTGGACCGCGCGGTCCAAGCTGGCCTCGCGCAGCAGGTGCAGCGTCGGGTGGGGCGCGCGGTTGGTGAAGTTCGTGATGTCGTCAGGGTCCGTGCCGGCGAACCGGTAGCGCGGGTGGAAGCTGGCGATCTGCAGCACGCCCTCCAGGTCGAGCTCGGCCAGGGCCTGGTCGGCCTCGGCCAGGAAGTCGTTGAAATCGAGGAAGTCGGGAAAGGCGAGCGGCGCGATCAGCAGCGTGGTGTCGCGCTGCTGCGCATCCATGGCGGCCAGGTCGCGCAGTTCGGCCAGCAGGTCGCGGCGCAGCTCGGCGGCGCAGCTCGCCGCGCTGACGGCGTAGTGGATCTGGCCCTTGACATGCACGGCCTTGGCAAACGGGCAGAGGTTCAGGCCTATGACCGCGCGCTCGAGCCAGCGGCGCATGTCCTGTTCGACGGTCGGTGCTTCGTATGGCATGGCCCCGATTGTGACCGCCCCGCCTCAGCCGCGCCGCAGCCGGGCCATGCGCAGCGCCAGCCCCATGCCGACGGCCGAGCAGGCCCCGGTAACGGCCCAGGTCCAGCCCCAGCCGCCCACCTGACCTGCCACCCAGGCGACCAGCGGCGGGCCGAAGAACTGGCCCAGGGCCGACCATTGCTGGACCCAGCCCACGGTGGTCGAGACCGTGCGTTCGTTGGGCGCAAGATGCACGGCCTGCGAGAACAGGGTGCCGGGGATCAGGCCGCCCAGGGCGGAAAACAGCAGCACGCCGGCGTAGCGCAGGGCCGGCGATGCGCCCTCCCCGAGGCCGAAGGCCAGCCAGGCGCCCGCGAACATGGCGACAAAGCCCAGGTGGAGCAGCCGCCGCGCAGGCACGCCGCGCTGCAGCAGGCGGCCCGAGGCGATGTTGCCGCTCATGTTGACGGCGGCGGCCAGCGCGGTCAGGGCCCCGGCCGCGCCGCCCGCCAGGCCGGCCTGGGCGTAGACCGTGGGCAGGAAACCGATCACGGCCAGCCACTGGCCCGAATACATGGCGAAGCACAGTGCCACCAGCCAGGGCCCCGGCGCCCCCAGGGTCTGGCGCAGGCGCGGCCACCAGCCTCCCGCCATGGCCACGGACGGGGCTGGTGCGCCGGCCTGCCGCGCCGCATCCGAGGGCAGGGCCTGGGCCAGCCACAGCGCCATCGCGCCCGAAAGCAGCGCCAACAGCCACCACCAGCCCTGCCAGCCCAGGACCGCCATGACCCAGGGGCCGGCCAGCAGGGCCAGGGCCGTACCCAGCGGCATGTAGGCGCCCCACAGGCCCAGCATGGCACTCAGGCGCGCGGGCGCCACCAGCTGGCGCACCAGGCTGGGCGCAGGCAGCGAGACCAGCAGGAAGCCGAAACCCTCGAGCGCACGCAGCACCAGCAGATCGGCCGGGCCGCGCGCCCAGCCGCCCAGCAGGCCGGCCGCGCACAGCACGCCCAGGCCGATCAGCATGCTGCGCCGCAGGCCCAGGCCGTCGGCGGCGAGCCCCACGGCCAGGCCCAGGCCCATGCCGGCCAGCTGCACCAGCGAGAGCAGGAAGCCGGCCTGCAGCAGGCTCACTCCCAGCGCTTCGCGCAGCACCGGCAGGGCCGGCGGCAGCTTGCCCACGTGCAGCGCCGCGCTGACGCCGGCGAGGATCACGAGCAGCGCCGGATCGATCCCCCTCCTGGCCATGCTCATGGCAGCAGGCGGCGCCCGCTGAGCCGCTCGTGCTCGCGCGCGGCAAAGCGGTCGGTCATGCCGGCGATGTAGTCGGCCACCGCGCGCGGGGTGTCGGCGCGCGCGGCGAAGCCCGCCGGCATCTGGGCCGGATCGGCGCAGTAGGCGTCGAACAGCTCGCGCACCACGGCCCGGGCCTGGTCCGTGGTCTGCACCACCTGCGGGTGGCGGTAGAGGTTGGCGAACAGGAAGCGCTTGAGCGCGCCGGACTGCTCGCGCATGGCTTCGCTGAACAGCACCAGCGGCCCGGCCCGGCGCGCCGCGTCGGCGCTGTCCGGCGCGGCCGTCGCGAGAGCGGCCCGCGTCGCCGCGATCACGTCGTAGACCTGGGCGCTGAGCATGCGGCGTATGGTTTCGTAGAGCAGGCGCCGTCCTTGGCCAGCCTCGCCCAGGCCCGGGTGCTGGGCCAGGGCCTCGAGCCGGTGGCGCTCGAACAGCTCGACCGCTTCGAGCTGGGCCAGCGTGATCAGGCCGGAGCGCACGCCGTCGTCGATGTCGTGCGCGTTGTAGGCGATCTCGTCGGCCAGGTTGCACAGCTGGGCCTCCAGGCTGGGCTCGCTGCGGTCCAGGAAGCGGCGCGCCACGCCGCCGGGCTCGGCCGCCTCGAGCTTCTCGGCGTTGGCGCGCGAGCAGTGCTTGAGGATGCCCTCGCGCGTCTCGAAGCTCAGGTTGAGCCCGTCGTAGGCCGGGTAGCGTTCTTCGAGCTGGTCGACCACGCGCAGGCTCTGCAGGTTGTGCTCGAAGCCGCCATGGCCGGCCATGCAGGCGTTCAGCGCGTCCTGCCCGGCGTGGCCGAAGGGCGTGTGGCCCAGGTCGTGCGCCAGGGCGACGGCCTCGACCAGGTCCTCGTTGAGTCCCAGCGAACGCGCGATCGATCGGCCCAGCTGCGCCACCTCGAGCGAATGCGTGAGCCGGGTACGGAACAGGTCGCCCTCGTGGTTGAGGAACACCTGGGTCTTGTAGACCAGGCGCCGGAAGGCCGTGGAGTGCACGATGCGGTCGCGGTCGCGCTGGAACTCGGTGCGCGTGGGCGCCGGCACCTCGGCGTGGCGGCGGCCGCGCGAGCGCGCGGGGTCGCAGGCGTAGGGCGCGAGCGTCATGACTTGAGCGCCGCAGCCCCCCAGGCTCATCCCTTGCAGCACGCGTCTATGACCTCGCGCACCAGCGCGTCAGGAGCGCCGCGCAGCAGCGCGCGCCCGGGCGGGTCGATCACGACGAAGCGGATCTCGCCGCCCTCGGCCTTCTTGTCCACGCGCATCAGCTCGAGGTAGCGCCCGGCGTTGTCGTCCGGGTCCAGCACCGGGGCGCGCACCGGCAGGCCCGCGCGGCCGATCAGGGCCGCGAGCCGCTGCACGAAGGCCTCGTCGACCCCGCCCAGGCGCTGAGACAGCCGCGCCGCCATGACCATGCCGCAGCCCACGGCCTCGCCGTGCAGCCAGGCGCCGTAGCCCATGCCCGCCTCGATGGCGTGGCCGAAGGTGTGGCCGAAGTTGAGGATGGCGCGCAGGCCCGACTCGCGCTCGTCCTCGCCCACCACGGCCGCCTTGATCTGGCAGCTGCGCTGCACCGCGTGCGCCAGCGCCGCCGGATTGCGCGCCACCAGCGCGTCCATACCGGCCTCGATCCAGTCCAGGAAGTCCAGGTCGGCGATCGGGCCGTATTTGATGACCTCGGCCAGGCCCGCGCTGAGCTCGCGCGGCGGCAGGGTCTTGAGCGTGTCGAGGTCGCAGACCACCAGGCGCGGCTGGTAGAAGGCGCCTATCATGTTCTTGCCCAGGGGGTGGTTGATCGCGGTCTTGCCGCCGACCGAGGAGTCGACCTGGGCCAGCAGCGTGGTCGGCACCTGGACGAAGGGCACGCCGCGCATGTAGCTGGCCGCGGCGAAGCCGGTCATGTCGCCGACCACCCCGCCGCCCAGGGCGTAGAGCACGGTTTTGCGGTCGCAGCCGTTGGACAGCAGGGCATCGAAGATCAGGTTCAGCGTGGCCCAGGTCTTGTGCGCCTCGCCGTCGGGCAGGGTGACGACATGGACCGCCCGGTGGCGCCCGGCCAGCGCGCCGCGCAGGCGCTCGGCGTAGAGCGGACCCACGGTGGTGTTGGTGACGATCAGCGCGGCGCTGGACGCCGGCACGGCGGCATAGGTCTGGGGCGCGTCGAACAGGGCCGGGCCGATGACGATGGGGTAGCTGCGCTCGCCGAGCGAGATGGCAACCTGCTGGGAGACGGATGGGGCTTGCATACCCCGAGTTTAGGGGCTGCGTGACACAAGCTCAGTGTGGAGGGAGCACGCCCGCCAGTTCCAGCTGCATGGTGATCATGTTGACCAGGGTGGCCACGGAAGGCCGCCCGGTCTCGATCACGAACTGGGCCGCATCACGGTACAGGGGATCGCGCGCCGCGAACAGGTCGCGCAGCCGGGTCAGCGGGTCCTCGACCTGCAGCAGCGGCCGGCTCACGTCGTGGCGCAGGCGGCGAAACACTTCCTCGGGAGTGGAGCGAAGGTAGACCACCTGGCAGCGCGCGCGCAGGTGCTCGCGGTTGGCGGGCCGCAGCACGGCCCCGCCGCCGGTGGCGAGCACGCCGCGGTGCTCGCGCGAGAGGTCGTCGATCGCCGCCTCTTCCACATCGCGGAATCTAGCCTCGCCCTCGCGGTCGAAATACTCGCGGATCGAGCAGCCCAGGCGCTCCTCGATCACATGGTCGGAGTCGACGAAGGGGACCGCGAGCCGGCGCGCCAGTTGTCGTCCGACGGTGGATTTTCCAGAGCCGGGCAGACCGACCAGAGCAATGACAGTCACGAAATCAAGTTAAGGCGCTCAAGTTAACGCGCAGCAGTCCGGTCGGAAATCATCTTGGGCGTGATGAACACCAGCATTTCCTGCTTGTTGGTGCTGCGCGACCTGGTCTTGAACAGGTTTCCGACCGCCGGCAGGTCGCCCAGCAATGGTACCTTGGTTTCGCTGTCCGACTCGTTGAGCTCGAAAATGCCGCCGATCACCACGGTGCCGCCGTTCTCCACCAGCACCTGGGTCTTGATGTGCTTGGTGTTGATCGCGAAACCGGCCGCCGTGGCCTGGCCCACGCTGTCCTTGTTCACGTCCAGGTCCAGGATGATGTTGCCCTCGGGCGTGATCTGGGGCGTCACTTCCAGCTTCAGGTTGGCCTTGCGAAAGGCGATCGAGGTCGCGCCGCTGGCGGTGGCGACCTGGTAGGGCAGCTCGGTGCCCTGCTCGATCAGGGCCTTGGTCTGGTCGGCCGTCACCACGCGCGGGCTGGACACCACCTTGCCCTTGCCGTCGGCCTCGAGCGCGGAGATCTCGAGGTTCAGGAAGCGGTTGGCGGCGGAGCCGAACAGCGAGATCGCGAACGAGGCCGGGTTGTAGCCGTTCAGGCCCACCGCCGGCAGGTTGAAGAAGCTGGTGTTGACCGTGGTGAGCTCGGTGTCGCTCTCGCGCGTCATGCCGGTCACCGCGTTGTAGGTGGCGCCGTAGGCCGCCCGGTTGGCGCCGAAGCTGTAGCCGGGCGTGCCGCCGCGCGGGTTGCTGGTGCGCAGGTCGCTGCCGCCCAGGCGCATGCCCAGGGACTTGCCGAAGGTGTCCGAGGCCTCGACGATGCGCGCCTCGATCAGCACCTGGCGCACCGCCACGTCGAGCTTGGCGATCAGGGCCTGCACCTGCTCGAGGCGCGAGGTGATGTCCGAGACGAACAGCTGGTTGGTGCGCGGCTCGGCGATCACGCTGCCGCGCGGGCTCAGGATGCGCGCGCTGCCGGCACCGCTCGAGCCAGTGCCGCCGCCACCGGCCGTGAGCTGGCCGGCGATGTCGGCGGCCTTGGTGTAGTTGAGCTGGAAGGCCTGGGTGCGCAGCGGCTCCAGCCCCTGGATCGCGGCCTTGGCCTCGAGCTCCTGCTTTTCCTTGGCGGCGATCTCGTCGCGCGGCGCGATCCACAGCACGTTGCCGACCTTGCGCTTGTCCAGGCCCTTGGCCTGCAGGATGATGTCCAGCGCCTGGTCCCAGGGCACGTCCTTCAGGCGCAGGGTCACCGCGCCCGAGACCGAATCCGAGGTCACGATGTTGAAGCTGGTGAAGTCGGCGATCACCTGCAGCAGCGAGCGCACCTCGATGTTCTGGAAGTTCAGCGAGAGCTTCTCGCCGCTGTAGCCCGGGCCCTGGGTCAGCTTGGTCGGGTCGACCTTCTGCGGGCGCACCTCGACCACCAGCTGGTTGTCGCTCTGGTAGGCGCTGTGCTCCCAGTCGCCGCGCGGCTCGATCACCATGCGCACGCGCTCGCCGACCTGCTGCGTGGTCACGGCCTGCACCGGCGTGCCGAAGTCAGACACGTCCAGACGCCGGCGCAGGCCCTCGGGCAGCGTGGTCTTGAGGAACTCCACCACCAGGGTCTTGCCCTGCGGGCGGATGTCGACGCCGACCTGGTCGTTGGCCAGGTCCACCACCACGCGGCCCGCGTTGTCGGGGCCGCGGCGGAAATCCACGTCCCTGAGCGGCAGCGCGTCGCGGTTGCGGCTCTCGGCGAACACCGGCGCCGCGGCCGCCACCGGCGCAGCTCCGGCCACCGGCTCGAGCGTGACCCACAGGGTCTTGCCGCGCAGCTCGGTCTTGTAGGCCGTGGGCTGCTTGAGGTTGAGCACCAGGCGCGAGCGCTCGCCCGACTGCACCACGTTGACCGAGCGCAGGTTGCCCTGGTTGATCTCCACGCTGGAGCGGCCCATGGCGTTGCTGACGCCGGGGAAGTCGAGCGCGATGCGGGCCGGCGACTGGATGGCGAAGCCGGTCGGCGCCGCCGCCAGGGGCTGGGACAGGTCCACGCGGACCACCTCCACCCCGCCCTGGACCGAGCCGGTCACGGCCTCGATCGCAGTCTGGGCCTGGGCGGACAGAGCGCCCAGCAGGCCGCCCAGGGCCAGCAGGCCGCTGGCCAGCCAGCGTTGCATCGTGATGTTCTGGTGCTTCATTTCGACCTCTCTTGCAGCTGCAACGAGGCAGCACGTTCGATCCACTCGCCCGCGGCATCCTGGACGATTTCACGCAAAGTCAGCTCGGTCTCGCTGATCCGGGTGACCTTGCCGTAGTTCTGCCCCAGGTAGCTGCCGGCGCGGACCTGGTAGAGCAGGTTGTCCACCTTGACCAGGGCCACGCGCTGGCCCGCCTTGTTCAGGCTGCCGACCATGGACATGGCGTCGAGCGGGAAGCTCTCCAGCGGCTCCTTGCGCCGGTTCAGCTCGGGCGCGATCAGGGCCGTGTTGCCGGGCTGGGCCGCCGCCTGGCGCAGCGCCTGGGTCAGCTTCTGGTTGCTGAAGGGCTCGACCGCCCCATCCTGCTGGTAGGCCTGAGGCACGAAGCGCTTGGGTTCGGGAATCGGCGTCACGCGCGGCTTGGTCAGCGCGCGCTGCTCGTTCATCCATTGCCGCAACTCGTCTTCGTCCGAGCCGCCGCAGCCCGCGAGCAGCAGGCCGGCCAGCAGCGCCGTCCCCATGGTACGCAAGGCCATCATTTCTTCGCTCCCGGTTTGGCCGCCTTGCGCTGGGCCGCCACTTCCTCGAGGTCGAGGTAGCGGAAGGTCCTGGCCGTGGCGTCCAACGTGAGCGAGCCGTCGCGCGCCGGCGTGATGCTGAGGTTGTTCAGGGTCACGATGCGCGACAGGTTGGCGACGTCGGCGGTGAACGAGCCGATGTCGTGGAAACGGCCGGTCACCTTGAGCGCGATCGGCAGCTCGGCGTAGTACTCGCGCACGTTGACCAGGCCGGGGCGGAACAGGTCGAACTGCAGGCTGCGGCCGAGGCCCGCCTGGTTGATGTCGGACAGCAGGGCGTCCATCTCGGCCTTGCTCGGCAGCTGCTTCTCCAGCTGGGTCACGTACTGCAGGACCTGCTCGCGCTGCTTCTTCAGCGCCTCCAGGTTGACCGCCTGGGCCACCTTCTTGCTGTAGTCCTGGCGCAGCTGGGTCTCGCGCCGGCGCTCGGCCTCCAGCTCGTCGGCCGAGTCCTGCAGCCAGAGGAACCACAGCAGGGTCACGACCATCACGGTCACGGCCGCGCACAGCAGGTACTTGGGCAGGTCCGGCCAGGAGGCCGGGTCGTTGGGGTCGAGGCCGCTGAACTGCTTGCGCAGCTTGCCCTGCACGGCCGCGAAATCGATGCTGGAGTTTCTGAAAGCCATGGCGGTTCCGATCACGATCTGGCGGAAGCCGACGCCGCCCCCGACGCGGCGGAGGCCGGCGCCGAGGCCGCGGCCTGCGCCTCGCTGGCACGCTTGAGATGCACGCGCAGGCTGAAGTTGGCCACGCGGCGCTGGTCGCGCGGCGCCAGCGTGACCTGGCCCGCGACCACCTCGACGAGCTCGGGGCGCGTGAGCCATTCGCTGCGGTAGGACAGGTTGCGCAGCAGCTCGGAGACCCGCTCGTTCGACTGCGCCACGCCCTGCAGCGTGACGACCTGGTTCTCCTGGCGCATGCCGGTCAGGTAGACGCCGTCGGGCAACTGGCGCACCAGTTCGTTGAGCAGGTGCACCGGCAGGTTGCGGTCGGCCTGCAGGTCCTCGACGGCCTGCTGGCGCGCGCGCAGCGCGGCGATCTCGGCCTGCAGCGTGGCGATGTCCTTGATCTGCGCCTCCAGCCGCACGATCTCGGTCTGCAGCAGCTGGTTCCTGTCCTGCTGGCTGCCGATCTTGGCCTGGTACCAGGTGAACACGGCGGCCGCGATCAGGCCGCCGAGCAGGGCCGATCCGCCCAGGGTGGCGTAGAAGATCTCGCGCCGGCGCTTGCGGGCCGCCTCCCGGTGCGGCAAGAGGTTGATCAGGATCACTGCAGGAACCTCCGCATGGCCAGGCCGCAGGCCGTGAGATAGGAAGGCGCCTCGCGCCTGAGTTTCTTCTCGCGCACGCCGCTGCTGATCTCCATGTCGTGGAAGGGATTGGCCAGGCTGCAGGCGAAGGAGGTGTGACGGGTGACGGCCTCGGTCAGGCCGGGCAGCACCGAGGAGCCGCCGGCCAGCAGCACGTAGTCCACCCGGTGGTAAGGCGTGCTGGTGAAGAAGAACTGCAGGGCGCGGCCGATCTCCTGCGCGAGGCTCTCTATGAAGGGCTCGAGCAGGCTCTGCTCGTAGTCCTCGGGCAGGTCGCCGTTGCGCTTCTTGATCTCGGCCTCTTCCGGGGAAAAACCGTACTGGTTCACGATCTGCTGGGTCAGCAGGCCGCCGCCGAAGCCCTGGTCGCGCTCGTACAGCACGTCCTCGTTGCAGATCACCTGCATGCTGGCCGTCAGCGCGCCGATCTCGAACAGGGCCACCACCACGTCCTTGCCGCCGTCGGGCAGGGTTTCGATCAGGCGGGTGGCGGCCAGGCGCGAGGCATAGGACTCGACGTCGAGGATCACCGGGAGCAGGCCGGCGGCTTCGGCCAGGCCCTGGCGGTCCTGCACCTTCTCCTTGCGCGAGGCCGCGATCAGCACCTCGACGTCGCCGGCCGAGCCGGGGCTGGGCCCGGCGACGCAGAAGTCCAGGCTGACCTCGTCGAGCGAGAACGGGATGTACTGGTTGGCCTCGGACTCGACCTGGGCCTCGAGCTCGGCCTCGCTGAGGCCGGCGGGCAGCGTGATCTTCTTGGTGATGACGGCCGACGGCGCCAGCGCCATCGCCACGTTGCGCGTGCGGGTGCCGCTTTTCTTCACTACGCGGCGCAGCGCTTCCGCCACTTCGTCGAAATTCTCGACATTGCCATCCGTGACCCATCCCGGCTCCAGCGGCTCGAGCGCGCAGCACTCGAGCACCAGCTGCCCGGCCTTGCCGTGCCCCAGCTCCACCAGCTTGATGCTGGAGGAGCTGATGTCCAGCCCCAGCAAGGGCGCGGACTGACGATTCAACAACGACCCCAGAGCGTTCAAGGCTAGCCTCCCCATGTAACCAACCGCTACACGGCCGGAATGACTTAAGAATCCACTTGAATCCTATCAGCAGGCCCCTTGTCGGCCAAAGGATTTTCCGGTTTTCCCCCCTCTCATGCGTTGCCAAAAGCCGACGCTTGCCGGGCCCCTCGCGCGTCACCACTGGAGACAAATGCGACAACAGCCCCCAACAAGTCACGGGTCGTCACCTCCCCTCGCAGCGCCCGGACATGACTAATTTTTATAATGCTGACGCGGCTTTACACGATTCCATATGCCCCCTCACTCGCACCCCGAA
>NZ_SCMM01000099.1:0-7827 GCF_005503345.1 Ramlibacter sp. 2FC | reverse complement strand
ACCCAGCCCTCCGCGCACAGCCTGCGCGTGTATTCCGTGGCCGAGCAGGCCCATCTGGGCGCCGAATGCCTGGGCTTCGTCTGCTTCCTCGAGTCGGCCGGCGTGCTGCCCCCGGTGCTGCGCGAGATCGTGCTCGACCGCGCCATGGCCGTGCCAGGCCACCCTATGCGCCTGGACGACCTCAAGATCGTCGTGCTGATGGTCTACTGGAGCTTCGGCACCGAGCCCGACGCCCTGGTACTAGACGAACTCTGCGACGACCACCAGGATCGCGTCGCGCACTGATGGCCCCCAGGCTCGGCACTGCGTGTCCTCGCTGGGCTCGCGCAGCGTCCGTGCGCGAAGCTGTACAGCGTAGCGAGCCCATGCCGGGCCTGCGCTATGCACGTTCCGAGGCATCACGCTTCGGCCCGGCCCCGAGGGGGCCCAGACCGGCTTGGGGCGGCCCGGCGCCGGTCTGAGCCTCAACTCAGCAGCCGGTCCGGATTGGCCTCGAGCTTGGCCAGGGCCGCGCGGGTCGCGCGCACCGTCAGGGCCTCGTCCTCGGCCGGCACCAGCAGGCCGGCCTGCAGGTAGGCGGCCAGACGCCGGGTCTGGAACAGGCAGGTGCGGCCGTCGGCCGCGACGAACAGGTGCAATTGGCGGCGTGCGCTGCGCCAGACGAACTGCACCGGCTTGACCTCGCTGTTGCGGTCCAGCGTGAACCAGTGGCCGGGCTGCAGCTCCTGCGCCCGGGCCAGCATGGCCTCGCTCGCCTGGGCGCCGCCGTCGGCCACCACCTCGATGGCCGCATGCTCGAACCCCGGCATCATCTCCAGGCTGCCCGCGTCGAGCTCGATGTCGCCAGCCGCATCGCCGACCACGTCGTCCAGGCTGGCCAGCCGGCGCGCCATCTCGTCCAGCTGGTCCTGCGGGATCAGCTCGGCGCGCGAGAGGAAAGCCTCGGCCACGGTGTCGCTGATCAGCTTGAGGTTCCCCTCCTGCTCCTGGGCCGGCAGGCCCAGCAGCGACATGCCCTGGCGCAAGCGCTGCAGCAATTGCGGCAGCTCCTGCACCACGCGGGCGCGGTCGCTGCGCTGCGGCTTGGCGCTGGCGGTCCACAGCAGGTCGGTGGCGGCGCGCTTGAGCATCAGCGTGTCGGCATGCTGGGCGCCGTGCCGCACGGCCGCCACGGCCAGCACCTCGGCCCAGACCTTGAACAGGAACTCCCGGATCTCGGGGCGCACCGGCACGCTGCCCAGTAGCTTGCGCAGCTCGATGGTGTACTGGATCGCCAGCGTCTCCTTCTGCTCCACCTGCTGGACCACGCTGACCACGCGCTGCGTGCGCTCGGTGCCGAGCAGGGCGCGCGCCAGGAACTGCTGGAACTCGTCGAGCACCAGCTGGAACACGCGGCGCCCGGTCTCGGGGTACTGCTCGATCACCTGGACCACGCGCCGGACCTCGGCCTCCAGCGCGCGGCCGCCGCTCACGCCGGCGTCGAAACCCAGGGCGCAGGAGCCCATGCGGTCGATCAGCTGCCGCGCCGGGTGCTCGAGCGTGCCGAAGAACTCGGGCTCGGCCAGGGCCACGCGCAGCACCGGCATCTGCAGCCGCGCGAACCACACGCGCACGCTGGCCGGAATGCGCTCCTCGGCCAGGATGCTCTGGAACATCAGGGCGACGACCTCGACCGTCGCCTTCTCGCCCGCCGTGCCGGCCTTGCGCTTGAGCTCGGCACTGCGCTGGCGCAGCTCGAGCTGCAGCTGCGCCAGGCCCTCGCCGCCGTCAAGCGGGCCGGAGGCCGTGCCGGCCTGGGTCAGGGCCTGGGTCAGCGCCGGCGACAGCCCGCTGCGCCGCGTCGCATCGCCAGGCCCCACGCGCTCGCCGAGCAGGCGCCTGAGCTGGCCCAGCACGCCCTGCGCCGCCTGGCTGGCGGCCGAGCGGGCGCCGGCTGGCGGCGTCGCCGGGGCCATCAGGCGTGTCTGCGCGGTCGGCTCGACCATGCGCCCGGCGGCGGCGGCAGCACCGGCGCGGCCGCGCTCGCTGGGCGGGGGCGCGAGCCGAGTGGCGGCCGGCGCCGGCGCGGCGGGCGCCAGCGGGGCCGGCCGGCTGGGCGTGGCGGCCTCGCCGCCGCGCCGCAAGAAGGGCCTCAGGTCGATCTCGGGCATCACGCCCTGCTGCACCAGGAATTCGTTGGCGTGGTGGTAGGCCTCCAGCAGGCGCTGCACCAGCGGCTCGCGCAGCAGCTGCTGCACCAGCGTCCAGCTGTCGCGCGCCAGGCCGCAGGCCACCCACTGCTCGAGCAGGGCGCGCGCCAGCTGCTCCGGACGGAAGGCGTCGTCGGCGGCCAGCTCGCGCTGGCCCTCGAGCTGCAGCACGCGCAGGCGCAGGTCGTTGAGCTCCGAGTTGACCGTGTCGCCGAGCGCCAGGGCCAGGCGCGAGACCTGGATCCGGGTCTCGACCTCCTCGTTGTCGATCAGCTCGAGCACGTCGGAGGGCGGGCGGGGGGCCGACGCGCCGGGCTGCCGCCAGGCGCGCCGCACGGCATCGACCCAGGCCTCGTGCAGGCGCTGGAAGGCCAGCAGGGCCTGGCGCCGCTCGCTGAGTTCCTGCGCGGGGGCCGACTGGGCGGCCAGGGCGCCCAGGCGCTCGAGAGCCACGCGCCCCAGCTCGGGCAGCGCCTGGTCGACTTCGGCGACGAAGCGGGCGCGCGCCTGGCGGGCCAGCAGCCCACCGTGGGACAGGGCACGCGGAGCGGTCATGGGCTCAGAGCCTGTTCAAGCGTCTTGGCAATGCAGCCGCGTGGCAAACCGGCCCTCAGACGGTGGCGCCGGCGTTCGGGTCGCCGGGGTCGCCGTCCTTCTTGGGCGCCGCCTTGACCAGGTCCTCGCGCTTGATGCCCAGCCACATGGCGATGGCCGCGGCCACGAACACCGAGGAGTAGATGCCGAAACAGATGCCTATGGTCAGCGCCATCGCGAAGTAGTGCAGGGTCTCGCCGCCGAACAGCAGCATGGACAGCACCATGATCTGGGTCGAGCCGTGCGTGATGATGGTGCGGCTGATGGTCGAGGTGATGGCGTTGTCGATGATTTGCACCGTGTCCATCTTGCGAAAACGCCGGAAGTTCTCGCGGATGCGGTCGAAGATCACCACCGACTCGTTGACCGAGTAGCCCAGCACGGCCAGCACCGCCGCCAGCACCGCCAGCGAGAACTCCCACTGGAAGAAGGCGAAGAAGCCCAGGATGATGATCACGTCGTGCAGGTTGGCGACGATGGCCGCGACGGCGAACTTCCACTCGAAGCGCAGCGCCAAGTAGATCATGATGCCGGCCACCACGAAGGCCAGGGCCTTCAGGCCGTCGGCCGCGAGCTCCTCGCCAACCTGGGGCCCGACGAACTCGGTGCGGCGCAGCTGGGCCTGGGCATTGTCGGCCTTGAGCGCCGCCATGACACGCTCGCTCTGCTGGGCCGAGCTCACGCCCTTTTGCGCCGGCAGGCGGATCATCACGTCGCGCGCGGTGCCGAAGTTCTGCACCTGCACGTCGTTGTAGCCCAGGCCCGAGACCAGGCCGCGCACCTTGCCCAGATCGGCCGGCTGGCTGTAGCTGACCTCCATCACGGTGCCGCCGGTGAACTCCACCGACAGGTGCAGGCCGCGCGAGAACAGGAAGAAGACCGCGAGCAGGAAGGTCACGAGGGAAATCACGTTGAACACCAACGCGTGCCTCATGAACGGGATGTCGCGGCGGATCTTAAAGAATTCCATGGTGCTGCTCCCTCAAGCGGCCGGACGGTTGTTGTCCTGCGCCCCGGCCTCGCCGGCGGGACGCCAGACCGTGCCGATCGACACGGCCTTGAGCTTCTTTTGCCGACCATACCAGAGGTTGACCAGTCCGCGCGAGAAGAACACGGCCGAGAACATCGAGGTCAGGATGCCTATGCAATGCACCACGGCGAAGCCGCGCACCGGGCCGGAGCCGAAGGCCAGCAGCGCCACGCCCGCGATCAGGGTCGTGATGTTGGAGTCCAGGATGGTGGCCCAGGCGCGGTCGTAGCCGGCGTGGATGGCGGCCTGCGGCGAGGCGCCGCCGCGCAGCTCCTCGCGCACGCGCTCGTTGATCAGCACGTTGGAGTCGATGGCCATGCCCAGGGCCAGGGCCATGGCGGCCATGCCGGGCAGGGTCAGCGTGGCCTGCAGCATGGACAGCACGGCCACCAGCAGCAGCAGGTTCACGGCCAGCGCCACGCTGGAGAACAGGCCGAACACCATGTAGTAGACGCACATGAAGGCCGCGATCACCAGGAAGCCCCAGGTCACGCTGTTGAAGCCCTTGGCGATGTTCTCGGCGCCCAGGCTGGGGCCTATGGTGCGCTCCTCGATGATCTCCATGGGCGCGGCCAGGCTGCCGGCGCGCAGCAGCAGCGCGGTGTCGTTGGCTTCCATCGTGGTCATGCGGCCGGAGATCTGCACGCGGCCGCCGCCGATCTCGGTGCGGATCACGGGCGCGGTGACGACCTCGCCCTTGCCCTTCTCGAACAGCAGGATGGCCATGCGCTTGCCCACGTTCTCGCGCGTCACGTCCTTGAAGATACGCGCGCCCTTGGCGTCCAGCGAGAGGTTGACCGTGGGCTCCTGGGTCTGGTTGTCGAAGCCCGGCTGGGCGTCGGTCAGGTTCTCGCCGGTCAGGATCACCTGCTTCTTGACGATCACGGCCTGGCCGTTGCGGTCCAGGTAGCGCTCGTCGCCGAACGGCACCGGGCCGCTCCCCATCTCGGCCGAGCGCGCCTCGGCGCTCTCGTCGACCATGCGCACCTCCAGCGTGGCGGTGCGGCCCAGGATGTCCTTGGCCTTGGCCGTGTCCTGCACGCCGGGCAGCTGCACCACGATGCGGTCCAGGCCCTGCTGCTGGATCACCGGCTCGGCCACGCCGAGCTCGTTGATACGGTTGTGCAGCGTGGTGATGTTCTGCTTGAGCGCCTGCTCCTGCACCTTGCGCGCGGCGTCGACGCGTATGGTCGCCGTGAGCTTGTATTCGCCGCCCTCGGGCGCATCGACCAGCTCGAGCTCGGGGAGTTGCTCGCGGATCACGCGCCTGGCGGCGTCCAGCGTGGCGGTGTCGCGCAGGCGCAGCTCGATCTGCTGGCCGTTGCGGCTGATGCCGCCGTGGCGCACGTCCTTCTCGCGCAGCGCGGTGCGGATGTCGCCGGCCAGCGCGTCGGCGCGCTTGGTCAGCGCCGCGGGCATGTCCACCTGCAGCATGAAGTGCACGCCGCCGCGCAGGTCCAGGCCCAGGTACATGGGCGCGGCGTGCAGGGCCGACAGCCAGGCCGGCGAGCGCGGCACCAGGTTCAGCGCCACCACGTAGGCGGGGTCGGCCGGGTCAGGGATCAGGGCTTTCTGGATCGCGTCCTTGGCCTTGAGCTGGTTGTCGGTGCTGTCGAAGCGCGCGCGCACCGACTGGCCGTCGAAGGCGATCGCCTCGGCGCGCAGCCCGGCCGCCTGCAGCGCCTGCTCGACGCGGGCCTGCGTGGCGCTGTCCACGCGCACCGTGGCCTTGCCCGAGGACACCTGCACGGCAGGCGCCTCGCCGAAGAAATTGGGCAGCGTGTAGATCGCCCCCATCAACAGCGCGATCACGATGATCGCGTACTTCCAGACCGGGTAACGGTTCATGATCGCGCTTTTTCGCTACTGGCTAACGCCGGCAGGCACCAGGCCCTGCCGGACGGGGCTTCACTTCACCGTGCCCTTGGGCAGCACCTGGACCACGGCGCTGCGCTGCATCTGCACTTCCACGCCGCTGGCCACCTCGACGCTGAGGAAACCGTCGCCGAGCTTGGTGACCTTGCCGAGCAGGCCGCCGGCGGTGACCACTTCGTCGCCCTTGGCCAGCGCCTCGATCATGGCGCGGTGCTCCTTCTGCTTCTTCATCTGCGGACGGATCATCACGAAGTAGAGCACCACGAACATCAGCACCAGCGGCAGCATGCTCGTGAGCGAGGACATCATGTCGCCCCCGGCAGCGGCGGCGGGCGCGGTTTGGGCATAGGCGGAAGAAATCAGCACGTTCAATACTCCACGGGGGAATGATCAATGGGGGAACCGCGCGGGCGGGCCAGGCCGCCGGCACGGAAAAGACTTGGGATTGTATGCGGCGCCATGATGGCCTTGCCCAGGGCGGGAAAGGTGGCGGGTTCGCCGCCGGCGCGGCCGCCGGGCCGGCGCGCAGGGGGCCCGAAGTCTCGCGGCTCAGTCGCCGACCTGCAGCACCAGATTCCCGGCCAATTTGCCTTGCTCGACCTGCTCGTGGGCTGTGGCGATGTCATCCAGTGGCAATCGCGCCGCGATGTTGTGCTGCAGGCGGTTGCGCGCCAGCATTCGGGTGAGCGTGGCCACCGCGCGTGCCCGGTCTTCGGGCGAAAGGTGGTAGACGATGAAGAACTTCAGCTGCAGGTTCTTCGATATCAGGGGAAAGAATGGCAGCTGCAGTGGCGTGCTGCTGCCGTAGGTGACGCATTCGCCGCCCATGCGCAGCATCTCGAGATTGGCCGCGGCATTGACACCCAGGTCCAGCTCGATGACGCGTTCCACGCCTCGACCCTCCGTCAGTTCGGCCACGCGTTCGACCAGGGATTCGGTCTTGTACATCACCACATCATCGGCACCGGCTGCCCGCGCGAGTGCGGCCTTCTCCGGGGTGCTGACGGAGGTAATCACCCGGGCGGCCCCCAACTGGCCCGCCATCTGCACCGCATAGTGACCCACCGCACCGGCCCCGCCGGCGACGAACACGGTCTTTCCCGCCACGCCGCCGTCCATCAGCACGGCATGCATGGCCGTGAGCGCCGGGATGCCGAGGCAGGCCCCGGCTTCACCTGCCACACCGTCGGGCAAGGGCACGGCCTGGGCCTGGGGCAGGCACACCAGTTCGCACGCGGTGCCATGCGCGCGGCCCCAGGCGGCGTTCCACAGCCACACCCGCTGTCCCACGCGCGAGGCCGGCACGCCGTCGCCCACCGCGTCGATGACACCCATGCCGTCGCTGTGCGGGATCACGCGTGGAAACGGCATGCCACCGCCTCGCAAGCCTTGTCGCGACTTCACGTCCGAAGGGTTGACGCCCGACCATTGAATCCGCACGCGCACCTCGCCCGGCGCAGGCTTGGGATCGGGCCATTCACCCAGTTGCAGCACCTCGCGGGCAGGTCCCTGGCGGTCGTAATAAGCGGCTTTCATGCGTGCTCCCGACGGAATGTCAATGGTCGAAGCCTGTCCTGCGGTTCGTACAACCGCAGGACAGCAGTCATGTGCTGCGCACCCAGCCCTTGTTGTTGGGCGGCGTGGAACACCTGGCGGGTGGCGGCAATTGTAGGGACAGAGGCCGGCGAGCCGGCGATCTGCATCACGTAGTCGAGGTCCTTGCCCATCAGTTCGATGACCATGCGGGCTCGGGCATGCCGGATCAGGCCAGCCAGCCAGTCCTGATGCGCGTTCAGCATGGGGTTGGGCCTTGTGGCAGCCAAGTCCCGGGCCGGTTGGCCGATCTGCGTTTCCTGGGTCAACACGCGCACGCGGCGGCCGAAGTGGATGCTGGCGCCACGCTGAGTCCTGCAGACCTCTCCACGGTCCACAGCTTGCGCCGACGGGGCTTGTGCCTCGCCGGCTTTTTTGTGGGCGACAAGGGGGCAGCGGCGCGATGGTGGCGTGAGTTACCCGTGCCTCATGTCGGCCATTATGAGAAGGCCCCAGTTATGAGAAGTTCTGGGATGGGGTAGGCCGGCAGGCCGCGTAAACGCTTGCGATCTGGGGCGTGGCGGCGCGTTGCACTGGACATAAATC
>NZ_SCMM01000098.1:0-8404 GCF_005503345.1 Ramlibacter sp. 2FC | reverse complement strand
CGCGGCCACCGCCTGGCGCGGCGCGGCCGGCGCCGCGGGCGTCGGGGCAGGCAGGGCGGGGTTGCCCGGGGCGGCGGCCTGGTCGCCGCCCGGCGTCTTGGCGCGGATCTGGTTGATCTGCATCACGTCGACCATGCGTTCCATGGGGAAGTAGTCGCTCTTGAACTGCACGTTGACCTTGCCGGCCAGCTTGGCGTGCATCTGCACCTTGGCGTCCGAGTCCTCGCTGCGCGTGGTGCTGACCGCGAAATTCGCCGTGTCCTCGGCGCTGGACTTGCCGTACCAGCTCTGGTTGAGCTTCTTCTTCGCGCCCAGGCCCAGGAAGCCCGAGCTCTCGCGGCTGTAGCTGCCTTCGTAGCCGGCCTCGGCCTTGCGCTGGGAATGCCAGTCGGCCGAGCGCTCCTGCTTCATGCGGCGGCGCACCGCGTCGGTGGTGTTGAGCTCGAACATGCAGGAGGCCTCGATGCTGCCGTTGGTGACCACCAGGCGGTTCACCCCCATCATGACCATGGTGGCCAGCAGCTGCTGGCGGTCCAGCGCCATGCGGCGGCGCGCGGCGGGCACCAGCTTGTCCTCGATCATGCCGTCGTCCAGCGAGCTCACGGCCTCGGGCAGGCCCAGGTCGCCCTGCAGGTCGGGCAGGTTGTCCTCGCTCGCGCCCTTGCGCGCGCGCACGCGTGGCTTGTCGCTGGAGATGTCGATCTCGAAATGCTCGGGGTAGCGCTCGGCCAGGTAGTCGCGCGCGTTGTTCTCGCTCACGTTGTCCTTCATGTACTGCTCGACCGACTTGCTGACGTTCCTGACCAGTTCGGCGTAGGCCTCCATCTGCTGGATCGAGGAATGCACGATGGCGTTGAACACGCCGTCGATCAGGCCGGCGACGAACTGCGGGAAGTCGACCTTCTGGATCATCTCGGTGAAGGCGTCGGCGCCCTCGCGCGCGGCCACCGCGCCCGATTGGCCGAAGCGCTGGCCGGCGGTGTCGCCCTCGGGCAGGGGCGGTTTGTCGGCCAGGGCGGTGGGAAGCGTGGTAGGAAGTGCGGCGGGCAGGGGCGCGCGGCCGGCCAGCGTGACCTGGTCGGGCCGGGTCCGGCCGTCGGCGCCGGCCAGGATGTAGTGGAAGGCGCGCACGGTGTCCTTGGCCACCGCCACGCGCTGCTCGGGCGTGAGGCGCGCGTAGGCGGGGCTTCCCAGCAGGCCCTGGCGCACGCGCTGGCGGATCAGCGGCAGCAGGGTGTCGTCGGCATGCGGCATGGTGGCCTCCTCAACGCGCCGGGATGGCCGTCGCGGGCGGTGCGCTCACACCGGGCAGCGCCGGCAGCGCGGGCATGGGTGGCAGCGGCGGCGCGGCCGGCAGCGCAGGGGCCGGGGCGGGCGCGGCGGCCGGCGTCTTTTCGCGGATCTGGTTGATCTGCAGCGCGTCGATCATGCGCTCCATGGGGAAGTAGTCGCTCTTGAAGTTGAGCTTGACCTTGCCCGCGAGCTCGGCGTGCAGCTTGACCTCCTCTTCGTTCTTGTTGGTGTCCACGGTGGATACGCTGAAGCTGGCCGTGCTGTCGCGCGTGCTGCCGTTGTACCAGCTCGAGTTGCCCGAGTACTTGCCGCTCTTGATCCAGTCGTTCTCCTTGCGCTCGCCCTCCCAGTGGTAGTCGCCCTTGCCGCCGCGCTCGTCGTGCCGGGTGTCGGTGCGCGTGCCGCCGCTGGTGCGCGTGCGGTCGCGCACGCGTGTGTCGCGCGTGTCGAGCTTGAACAGGCAGGAGGCCTCGATGCTGCCGTTGGTGACCACCAGGCGGTTCACGCCCATCATGACCATGGTGGCCAGCATCTGCTGGCGGTCCATGGCGATGCGCTGGCGCGCGGCGGGCACCAGCTGCTGCTCGGCGCTGTCGCTGTCCAGGCTGCCCATCGGCGCCTTGAGGCCCAGGTCGGCGAAGAAGTCGGGCAGGCTGGACTCGTCGGCGCCCTCGCGCGGCTTGAGCTTGGGGGTCTCGGCGCCGAGGTCCATCTCCAGGTGCTCGGGGTAGCGCTGCACCAGGTAGTCGCGCGCGTTCTGCTCGCTGACGTTGTCCTTCATGTACTGGTCGACCGACTTGGCGACGTTCTTGACCAGCTCGGCATAGGCCTCCATCTGCTTGATCGAGCTGGTCACGATGGAGTTGAAGACTCCGTCGACCAGGCCGCCGACGAAGGCCGGGAAGTCGACCTCCTGGATCAGGTCGGCCATGGCCTCGCCGCCGCGGCGCGCGGCCTCGCCCAGCGGCGGCGGCGACGGCACCGTCAGGCGCCGCACCGGTTGCACCGGCGCGCCGGCCTGGGCCTGGGCCAGCGGCGCGAAGCCCGCGCTGTTGCCGCCCAGGGTCACGGCCTCGGGCACCGAGCGGCCGTCCGCGCCGCCCAGGATGTAGTGGAAGGCGCGCACCGTGTTGTGCGCGATCTCGGCACGCTGCTCGGGCGGCAGGGCGTTGAACGAGGCGCTGCGCGTCAGCGCCTGCTTGACGCGCGCGCGGATGTCGCCCAGCAGGCGGTCGTCGGCGCGTGCGGCGGGAGAGGTCGCGACAGCGTTCATGGCGGGCTCCTGGGGCGGCTGGGCGTGGTCCGGTGGTTCAGGCCTGGGCGGGCAGCCAGGCCGAGGAGGACCACAGGGCCTGGCCGGCGACCGGTTGCGGTGCGGGGGCCGGCGCACTGGGCGCAGGGGCCTCGCGCAGGCGCTCCAGGCGCGGGTCCAGCGAGGCCGGCCGCAGGTACAGGGCCACGCGGGCCGGCAGGTCGGGCCGCACCCAGACCGAGAGCACCGACACCGTGCCGGGGCCGGGGTAGCCGTCCGGCGTCAGCGCCATCAGCCAGCGGTCCATGCCCTGCAGGCTGCGCGGGCGCTCGGTCATCTGCAGCCTTGTCAGCGCCATCAGCTGCGAGGGCAGGTCGGGGATGGCGTCCAGGCTCACGTCCAGGCGCAGCTCCACGCCCTGGCGCAGCGGCCTGAGCGTCAGCATCGCGGCCTCGGCCGGCAGCACGAAGCGCGCGCCGAGGATGAAGGCCACGGCGCTCATCAGGCCCGCATGGCGGTGCCCCAGGCCCAGCTGGTCCATCAGCGGCTGCAGCGCGGCCAGCGAGAGCGGACGCTCGGACTCGAAGGACAGCTGCTGGGCGCCCGCCGCACGGCCGCAGCGCACCGACATGATCACCGGCCGCAGGCCCGGCATGGACGCCATGGCCAGGGTCGCGATGCGGTGCAGCGGCGCCGGCAGCGCGTCCATCAGCTGCGGCCCCCATTCGCAATGCACGTAGGACTCGGCCAGCCCGGCGCGGTCGAAGGCGCTGCCGAAGGCGGCGCCCCAGGCGCAGCTGCGGCCGTTGTCCAGCGAGCGGACCGCCTCCAGCTGGTTGTCCAGCCAGTGGCGCGCGCCGCGGCCGAAGTGGCGCTCGACCACGCGCGTCATGGCCTGGCTGGCGCCCTGGATGCGGTCGGCGCCGGTCACGCCCTGGCCGGCGGCGCGCATCACGAAGTTCAGCTGCTCGGGCGTCTGCTCGGAGAACTGGGTCGACAGCGGCGTGTCCTCCAGCGGCTCGCCATAGGGCACGTCGAGCGATTCGTCGATGTCCGCTCCCAGGTCCTCCAGCGGGTCGGCGGTGCCCAGCCGCCGGGCCGACTGCGCGAGCAGCCGGCGCGCGCGCAGCGCCAGGGTGTCTCTTGGCTTCATGGTCTTGGCCTTTCCATGGCGCGCTCAGTGCAGCGTGGCCAGCAGCTGCTGCAGCTGCTCGGGGCTGGGCGTGCCGCTGGCCGTGAGCTGCTTGAGCTTCTCTATCACCTGCTGGCCCGCGGCGTCGCCGCCGCCCGGCATGCCGGGCAGGCTGGGCACGCCGGTCAGCTCCACCGGCTGCGCGTACTGCTTGACCTGCTCGTCGCGCACGCCGTTGACGGCCAGCCACAGCTGCACGCTGGTCAGCAGCTCGCGCGTGTCCTGGGCCGACAGGTCGCTGGCGCGCTGGCCGTCGGGCGCCGCGAAGTTCGGGTCGTGCAGGAAGGGCAGGCCGCCGTTGCCGGCCGCCAGCACGCCGGTGTTGCGCGCCAGGATGTCGAACAGCTTGTTCGCCGCCTGGGCCATGGTGCTGTACTTGGCCCAGTTGGGCGCGCCGCCGAAGTCCTGCTGGGCCACGCGCTCGACCACCTGCCAGTGGTTGGAGGCGGCGTAGGTCTTGAGCACCTGCGGCTGGTTGAGGATGGCGATGGCGCGCTCCAGGTGCTTGTTGATGCGCGTGGCCACGTAGAAGCCCGCGCCCCAGCCGTACAGCGAGGCGTTCTTGGCCAGCTCGAAGGCGCACTTGCGCACCTGCTCGCCGGTGGTCGACAGCACCGAGGTGCGGGTGGCGAACATGCGGTCCACCTCGCGCTGGCGCGTGAACTCGGACAGGCTGGCGATGAAGCGCAGGAACAGCTGCTCGAAGTCCTTGTTCGGCGCCACCTCCTTGGACACCTCGCCGCCCGGCATGCCGAGCATGCGGCTGTACTGCGAGCGGCGCTGCGCCAGGTTGAGCCGGTCCTCGCTGTCCCAGTAGTAGGCGTCCAGGGCCTTGCCGGCCGCGTCGTGGCCGAACGGCATCTGGCCGTTCATGAACATGGCCGCCAGGCGGTCGGCCACCGGCAGCACCATGGCCTTCTCCAGCAGGGCCAGCGAGTAGGTCAGGCCGACCACGCGCAGGTTGTCGGAGTTGAGGTCGGCGTCGCCGCCGGCGTTCTGCGTGCCGCCGGGCAGGCTGCCGGGCGGCAGGGTCAGCGAGTCGCCGGTGGCCCGGGTCTCGACGTACTTGTCGAGCGCGATGCGGATCGCCGATTCGAAGTTCGGATGGCCGAACGGGATCGAGGCGGCGCCGGCGATCACCTCGCGCGAGACGAAGGCGAACTCCTGCGCCGCCAGCTGTTCGATGCTGCCGTTGAGCTTGGGCATCGTCTTGGCGATGAACTGGTAGACCTCCGACAGCGCGACTTTCTTGGGCGGGATCGAGTTGTCGGGAATGTCGCCAATCGACTCCAGCCAGGCGCGGCGCATCGCGTCGGGCAGGCCGCTGGAGGCCGGGTCGGCCTCGCCGTCGAGCACCACCATGCCCAGCACCACGGCGGCCGTGGGCACCTGGGTCACGTCGGCGCGGTCGGCCGGCACGCCGAAGCGGTTCTGCAGCTCGCTGATCACGCGCTGGTTGAGGGCCTGCAGCGTGGCGGGCGTCTGCAGGATGGGGATCGAGCTGGTGTCGATGAAGAAGCTGATGGCCATGGAATTCTCCTTGAGGTACTGGGCGAGCCACGCGGTGAGCAGGGGAACGTCCTCGTCGCGTGGCTTGTCGATGACGAGGCGCAGGGCCGGGCCCAGCAGCGCGTGCAGGGTCTCTGCATCGCGCCGGGCCAGCGCTGCGGCGAGCGACTGCAGCGATTCGGGGCTGGCATGGAAGGGCGGCCCCGTGAACGCGCGCAGCAGCAGGCGCTGCAGCATCGCGCGCCATTCGGGCGGGGCCGGTCCGCTGGCCAGGCGCAGCGCCGTGGCCCCGGCGCCCTCCAGCAGCAGGGCGGGGCTGTGCTCGTCGCTCGCGTCCAGCGCGCTCTGCAGCTGGCGCACGGCGCGCCGGCGCTGGGCGTCGGTCAGAGGATGGCCGACCGCGTAGGCCAGCAGCGCGTTCCAGGCCGAGCCGGCGGGCGGCGGCGTGGGAGGGGATCGCGTGGAAGTCACCATGGCTCACCTCGCAGTGGCAGGCTCGAGGCCCTGCCTCTCGTGCATCGCATCCAGCGCAGCCAGCGCGGCCGCGCAGTCCAGCAGGCCGGCGCCGGTCTCCTCGCCGGGGCCGCCGGGCAGGGCCTGGGCGCTGCCGCACAGCAGGCGGCGCACGGCGGCGGCGTCCAGCGCCTGGCCGCGGCGGCGCGCGCGCGCCATCAGCAGGGCCGCGGCGCCGGCCACGTAGGGCGCGGCGAAGGAGGTGCCCGAGCTGGCCTGGTAGCCGCGCCGGCCCACGCCGACGATGGCCTCGCCGGGCGCGCAGATCGCCAGGTGCGGGCCGTAGCTGGAGAAACGCGAGCGCTGGCCGAGCGCATCGACCGAGCCCACGGCCAGCACCTCGGGCAGGGCGGCCGGGAAGAAGGCCTGGCGCTGGCCGCTGTTGCCGGCCGCGGCCACCAGCACGCAGCCGTGGCGCAGCGCGTAGCGCGCCACGGCCTGGTGCGGCGGGGCGGCATGCGGGTCCTCGGCGTCGCGCGGCGAGCCCAGGCTGAGGTTGAGCACCAGCGCGCCCAGGTCCACCGCGACCTTGATGCCGGCGTCGATGTCGGGCAGGGCGCCCACGCCCAGCAGGCGCGCGCCGGCCTCGCCGCGCCGCGCGGCGGCCAGCACGCGCACCGGCAGCAGCATGGCGGCGCCGGCCACGCCGGGCGGCACGTGAAAGCCGCGCGCGCCGATCACGCCGGCCACCAGGCAGCCGTGGCCGACCTCGTCGTAGGGGTTGTAGTCCCAGCCGCGCGAGTCGCCGACCAGGCGCGTGCTCTCGTTGAGCCGGCCCAGGCCCAGGTCCACCGTGTCGTAGCCGGCCAGGCAGCGGCGCTGGAACTCGGGATGACCGACCACGACGCCGGTGTCCACCACGGCCACGGTGACGCCGGCGTCGCCCGGCTCGCGTGCCAGGGCCTCGATGGCGCGGATGCGCCGCTGCGGCGCGATCGCGTCCTCGTAGCGCAGCACGCGGCGCGCGGGCCGCGGCTGCGGCGCCGGGGCGTCGAGCGATGTCCAGGCCAGGGTCTGCTGCTGGCATTGCTCGACCATGCCGAGCGCGCGCAGCGCCTCGCGCACCGCCGGCGCGGCCTCGGGCCGCGCCAGCTGCACCTGGAAGCTGCGCGACAGACCCAGGGCCTCCTCCTCGTCGTCGAAGCCCACATGGTGTTCGCCGGGCCGGCCCAGCGAGCGGCGCGCATGGAACACGCGCTGAAAGCGCGCGCCGTCGCCATGGCGGCGCACCACCGCGTCTATGGGCCCTCGGTCCAGCACCGCGCTGGGCCGGCCGGCGCCGGTGAGGCAGTCCAGGTGCGCGGGCACCGGGGCCGCGGCCACGCCGGCGCGCAGGGTCAGCGTGAGGTGGCCGTCACGCTTCATGGCGGCCCCCGGTTTCGGCGCCGCGCGGGGCCCAGGGGTCCTGCGCCGCCGGCTCGGCGGCGGGGTGCAGCAGCAGGAAGCTGCAGGCCGGCTCGTCGCCCAGGCTCACTTCCAGTTCGCCCTGCTCGAAGCCCTCGGGCAGGCGCACGACCAGGCGGTCCTCGTCGACTTCCTCGATCTCCAGGGCCTCGCCGTTCAGGCGCACGCTGGGCGGATAGGCCTCGTGCTGCAGGTGGCTGCCGCTCAGCGTGAGGCGGCGGCTGCCGGCTGGCAGCTCGATGACCTGCGGCGTGGCCGGGGCATCGCCGGCACCGCGGGCGGCGGGGTCCTGACCCTCTGCGCCCCAGGCCAGGTCCTGCGCCATCTCGCCCTGCGGGCGCATCAGCCTTGTGCGCCCACCCAGGCCGGGCAGGCTCACCCCGGGCGTGCGCAGGGGCGGCATGGGCGGCCGCGTCAGGCGCGGGTGGCCGGCCTGCAGGGCGCGGCGCAGCCGGTCCACCGGCACGTCGGCCATGCGCGCGACGGTGCTGACGCCGGTGGAGCCGCGCAGTCGGTCGAGCTGGGCCAGGTTGCTCACGCCCAGGCGCTCCAGGCGCATCCGCTCCTCGGGCTTGAGGCCCAGGTTGTCCAGCGGCGTGGAGCGCGTGGCGGCCAGCGAGATCGTGTTCTCCTCGATCATGGGCTTGGTGATGGTCGTGAAGTCCAGCGCCAGCGTGCTGGCCCCGGCCTCGTTGGGGCCGCTGGCGCGCAGCATGACCTGACCGTTGGCATCCATTTCGACGAACACTTTCAGCTCCAGATGCAGTTCCTTGAGGGCATAGGTGAGTGGCCGGTTGACCGCCTTGATGCGCAGGGCGTCCTGCACGCGGTCGAGCTGGGTCGTGATCGAGTTGATGAAGTCCTCGACCAGGAAGCCGGCAGCCGCGGGGTCGTTGCGATCAGCCAAGTCATCACTCCTCCAGAGCCAGGCGCAGGCGGGTGCGCTGCAGCGGCGGCAGGAAGCCCGCCTGCCAGCGCGAGTGCGGCGCCTGGGCCAGGAACACCAGCTCGCCGCGCTGCACCGCGGCGCTGACTTCCAGCGGCATCTCCACGTCGAGCGCGGTCACCACCAGGCCCGAGCCGGGCGGCGGCGCCAGGCCTTCGAACAGCTGCAGCAGGGTGTCGGCGAAGGCGGTCTTCATGGCTGGCCTGCGAGGCTGGGGGCCCAGGGGTCGAGCGCCAGGCCCTGGGCGGGCACGCGTGGCGGCGCGGCCGCGGCCGGCGGGGCCACCGGCGCGGGC
>NZ_SCMM01000097.1:0-8411 GCF_005503345.1 Ramlibacter sp. 2FC | reverse complement strand
CCCGCTGGTGGAGGACATCCGCCTGCTCGGCCGCATCCTGGGGGACGTGATCCGCGAACAGGAGGGCGCGCCGGCCTACGAGCTGATCGAGCAGATCCGCAAGCTCTCGGTGTCCTTCCGGCGCGACGCCGACCACGAGGCCGACAAGGCGCTCAAGAAGCTGCTCAAGGGCCTGTCGAGCGAGCAGGCGGTGAGCGTGATCCGCGCCTTCACCTACTTCAGCCACCTGGCCAACCTGGCCGAGGACCGCCACCACATCCGCCGCCGCGCCCTCCACGAGCGCGCCGGCAACACCCAGGAAGGCAGCATCGAGGTCGCCCTGTCGCGGCTGCGCTGGGCCGGCATCACGCCCAAGACGATCTCCCAGACCCTGGCGCACAGCTACGTCGCGCCGGTGCTCACGGCCCACCCCACCGAGGTGCAGCGCAAGAGCATCCTGGACGCCGAGCGCGACATCGCCAAGCTGCTGACCGAGCGCGACGAGATCAAGGCCCGCGCCGCCGCGGTGAACGCCGCGCGCGACGCCCTGACCCCGCGTGAGCTCGCGGCCAACGAGGCCCAGATCCGCGCCCGCGTGATGCAGCTGTGGCAGACCCGGCTGCTGCGCTTCACCAAGCTCACGGTGGCCGACGAGATCGAGAACGCCCTGTCCTACTACGAGGCCACCTTCCTGCGCGAGATCCCCAAGCTCTACGCGGCGCTGGAGCAGGAGCTTTCCGGCCAGCCTGTGGCCAGCTTCCTGCGCATGGGCCAGTGGATAGGCGGCGACCGCGACGGCAACCCCAACGTCAGCGCCCAGACCCTGGACTACGCACTGCGCCGCCAGGCCGAGGTGGCGCTGCGCCACTACCTGACCGAGGTCCACTTTCTTGGCAGCGAGCTTTCGCTGTCGGCGATGCTGGTGCAGGTCTCGCCCGACATGCAGGCGCTGGCCGAGCGCTCGCCCGACCGCAACGAGCACCGCCAGGACGAGCCCTACCGCCGCGCCCTGACCGGCATCTACGCGCGCCTGGCCGCCACGCTCAAGGAGCTGACCGGCGGCGAGGCCGCGCGCCATGCGGTCGCGCCGCAGAACCCCTACGACCGGGCCGAGGACTTCCTGGCCGACCTGCGCGTGATCGAGGCCTCGCTGCGCACGCACCACGGCGAGGCCCTGGCCAGCCAGCGCCTGCACCCGCTGATCCGCGCCGTCGAGGTGTTCGGCTTCCACCTGGCGACGGTGGACCTGCGCCAGAGCTCGGACCAGCACGAGGCCGTGGTGGCCGAGCTGCTGGCCACGGCCCGCGTCGAGCCGGCCTACGCACGCCTGGACGAGGACGCCAAGCGCGCCGTGCTGCTGCGCCTGCTGAACGATGCGCGGCCGCTGCGCGTGCTCGGCGCGGCCTATTCCGAGCACACGCTCGGCGAACTCGCCATCTTCGAGACCGCCAAGCGCATGCGCGAGAGCTTCGGCGCCCAGGCCATACGCCACTACATCATCAGCCACACCGAGACCGTGAGCGACCTGCTCGAGGTGCTGCTGCTGCAAAAGGAAGTGGGGCTGATGACCGGCACGCTGGACAGCGACGAGGCCCGCAACGAGCTGATCGTCGTGCCGCTGTTCGAGACCATCGAGGACTTGGCGCAGTCCGCGCCCATCATGCGCGCCTTCTACGCCCTGCCCGGCGTGGCGCAGTTGGTGCAGCGCAGCGGCGCCGAGCAGGACATCATGCTCGGCTACTCCGACAGCAACAAGGACGGTGGCATCTTCACCAGCAACTGGGAGCTGTACCGCGCCGAGATCGCGCTGGTCGAGCTGTTCGACGAACTGTCCAGCCGCGGCTTGAGCGCCGCCGGGCCGTCCCAAGGCGCGAAGGCCCCCTCGGGGGGCAGCGAGGACACGCGAGTGCCGAGCGTGGGGGCCACACCGATTCAATTGAGGATGTTCCACGGCCGCGGCGGCACCGTGGGCCGCGGCGGCGGCCCGAGCTACCAGGCCATCCTGGCCCAGCCGCCGGGCACGGTGCGCGGCCAGATCCGCCTGACCGAGCAGGGCGAGGTGATAGGCTCCAAATACGCCAACCCCGAGATCGGCCGGCGCAACCTCGAGACCCTGGTCGCCGCGACGCTGGAGGCCACGCTGCTGCAGCCGACCAAGCCGGCGACCAAGGCCTTCCTCGACGCTGCGGCCGAGCTCTCCCAGGCCAGCATGGCGGCCTACCGCAGCCTGGTCTACGAGACGCCGGGCTTCACCGACTACTTCTTCAGCGCCACGCCGATCCGCGAAATCGCCGAGCTCAACATCGGCTCGCGCCCGGCCTCGCGCAAGGCCACGCAGCGCATCGAGGACCTGCGCGCCATCCCCTGGGGCTTCAGCTGGGGCCAGTGCCGCCTGACGCTGCCGGGCTGGTTCGGCTTCGGCTCGGCGGTGGCGGCCTTCCTCGAGCGCCCCACGCCGGCGGCGCGCAAGGAGGCGCTGGCCCTGCTGCAGAAGATGTACCGCCAGTGGCCGTTCTTCCGCACCCTGCTGTCCAACATGGACATGGTGCTGGCCAAGAGCGACCTGGCCCTGGCCTCGCGCTACAGCGAGCTGGTGGGCGAGGCGCGGCTGCGCAAGAAGGTGTTCGCGACCATCGAGGCCGAGTGGCAGCGCACGGCCGACGCCCTGGCCCAGATCACCGGCGAGAAGCAGCGCCTGGCCAACAACCCGGCGCTGGCGCGCAGCATACGCCACCGCTTCCCCTACATCGACCCGCTGCACCACCTGCAGGTCGAGCTGGTGCGGCGCTACCGCCAGGGCCTGGCCGACGAGCGCGTGCGCCGCGGCATCCACATCTCGATCAACGGCATCGCGGCCGGGCTGCGCAACACGGGCTGAGCACGGCGCGGCGGCAGACTCAGCCGCCCGCGATCGCCTCGCGCACCGCCGCCAGCTGGCGCCGCGACACGGCCAGCAGCTCGGCTATGCCGTCCAGGCGCACCGCCCAGCCCTCGCCCTCCTCGGGGTCGTGGTGCTTCTCGAGCGCGCGCAGGGCGCTGCGCGCCACCAGGGCGTTGCGGTGGATGCGCATGAAGCGCTCGCCATAGCGCTCCTCGAGCTCGCTCAGCGCGCCCTCCAGCAAATGGCTGCGGCGCGCGGTGCGCACCGTGACGTACTTGAGCTCGGCCTTGAAGTAGAGCACCTCGGCCAGCGGCACGCGCTCGGTGCGGCCGCGCTCCTGGATCACCAGGCAATCCTGGGACGGTGCGGCCGCGGGCACCGGCTCCATCGGCACCAGGCGCGCCGCCTTGCCCAGGGCCGCCTGCAGGCGCTCCAGCCGCACCGGCTTGGTCAGGTAGTCGACCGCGTCGAGCTCGAAGGCGCGCAGCGCATGGCCGGCATGGGCCGTGACGAACACCGTGGCCGGCGGATGGGGCAGGCGGCGCAGCGCGTCGGCCAGCGCCAGGCCGTCGCTGCCCGGCATGTGGATGTCCAGCAGGGCCAGGTCGAAGCGCTCGCGCTGCAGCCAGGCGATCGCCTCGGCCGCGTTGGCGGCCTCGCCGCCCAGCGCCGCGGCGGGCGAGCGGCATTCGGCCAGCAGCCGGCGCAGGCGGCTGCGGGCCAGGGCTTCGTCGTCGACGATCAGGACCTTGAGCGCCATGCCTCAGCCTCCCTGCAAGGGAATCTCGATGCGCACCTGGTAGACGCCGTCGACCAGGGCGGTACGGAAGCTGCCCTGCAGGTCGTGCAGCAGGCTCAGCCGGTCGCGCACATTGTCCAGCGCCAGGCCGTGGCCGCCGCGGCCCTGGCCGGCCGGCACGGTGTTAGTGACCTTGATCACCACCTGGTCGCCGCGCCGCTGGGTCGAGATGCGCAGCTGCGCGCCGGTCTCGCTGGGCTCCACGCCGTGCCGCACCGCATTCTCCAGCAGCGGCTGCAGCAGCAGCGGCGGCAGGCGGGCCGCGCCGGCGCCCTCGTCGAGCGACCATTCCACGCGCAGGCGCTCGCCAAAGCGCGCCTGCTCGATCTCCAGGTAGCGGCGCGCCAGCGTGATCTCGTCGGCCAGCGTGGCCGACTCGCCCGGCTCCATCAGCGCATGGCGGAACAGCTCGCTGAGGTCCTCCAGGATGGCCTCGGCCCGGGCCGGCTCCTCGCGCACCAGGGCCATGGCGGTATTGAGCGTGTTGAACAGGAAATGCGGGCGTATGCGCGACTGCAGCTCGGACAAACGCGCCGCCGTCGCCGCCGGGGCGCGCCCCTTGAGGCGCCAGACCAGGGCCTCGACCAGCAGGGCCGACATCAGGGCGCCGGCGCAGGCGCTGGCCAGCCAGGGCGGCGCGGCCAGCAGGCCGGTCAGCGACAGCAGGCCGCAGCCGTAGAGCCCGGCCAGCGCGCCCAGGCCCACGCCGGCCGCGCGCTGCAGGCGCTGCGGCCAGCGCGCCAGCACGCGCTTGAGACCGCAGGCCGCGAGCAGCCAGACCAGGGTGGCCGACAGGGCGCCCGCCGTCAGCAGCGACAGCCGCCCCAGCCAGTCGGCCAGGCCCAGCGCGCCGAACAGGGCGCCCACCGCCACCACGGCCTCGACGAACAGCACGGCGCGCAGCGTCACGCCCAGCTGGCAGGCGTCGAACAGCGGCGCAGCCGGGGACAAGGACGCACGCGGCCGGGGGCGTTCCTCGAAGCTCGATAAAATTTGCGAATCTTTCATCCGGTCATCAGCGGGGCTTGGGGTTTTGGCCCTGGCGCCATTATTGGTGATCCGCCGCTGCAACCCCAACCTGCGGCCCGGTTTCCGGGCCCGCCCAAGCCATGTCCAAGAACCAACTCGACAAGAAATCCGAAGCCTGGTCGGCCCTGTTTTCCGAACCCATGAGCGAGCTGGTCAAGCGCTACACGGCCAGTGTGTTCTTCGACAAGCGCCTTTGGCAGGCCGACATCCAGGGCAGCCTGGCGCATGCCGAGATGCTGGCCGCGCAGGGCATCATCGCGCAAGCCGACCACGCCGCCATCCAGAAGGGCATGGCGCAGATCACGCAGGAAATCGAATCCGGCGCCTTCGAGTGGAAGCTCGATCTGGAAGACGTGCACCTGAACATCGAGGCGCGCCTGACCCAGCTGGTCGGCGACGCCGGCAAGCGCCTGCACACCGGGCGCAGCCGCAACGACCAGGTGGCCACCGACGTGCGCCTGTGGCTGCGCGGCGAGATCGACCTGATAGACGGCCTGCTCAAGGAGCTGCAGACCGCCCTGGTCGACGTGGCCGAGCGCCATGTCGAGGTCATACTGCCCGGCTTCACCCACCTGCAGGTGGCGCAGCCGGTCAGCTTCGGCCACCACCTGCTGGCCTATGTGGAGATGTTCGCGCGCGACGCCGAGCGCCTGGCCGACGTGCGCCGGCGCACCAACCGCCTGCCCCTGGGCTCGGCCGCGCTGGCCGGCACCACCTACCCGCTGGACCGCGAGCGTGTGGCGAATACCCTGGGCATGGAGGGCGTGTGCCAGAACAGCCTGGACGGCGTGAGCGACCGCGACTTCGCGATCGAGTTCAGCGCCGCCGCCAGCCTGTGCATGGTGCACATCAGCCGCTTCTCCGAGGAGCTGATCCTCTGGATGAGCCAGAACTTCGGCTTCATCAAGATCGCCGACCGCTTCACCACCGGCAGCTCCATCATGCCGCAGAAGAAGAACCCCGACGTGCCTGAGCTCGCGCGCGGCAAGACCGGCCGCGTGGTCGGCCACCTGATGGGCCTGATCACGCTGATGAAGGGCCAGCCCCTGGCCTACAACAAGGACAACCAGGAAGACAAGGAGCCGCTGTTCGACACCGCGGACACCTTGAAGGACACGCTGCGCATCTTCGTCGAGATGGTCGGCGGCCAGCCCGACCCCGCCACCGGCCAGAAGGAAGGCGGCATCACGGTGAACGCCCAGGCAATGGAGCAGGCCGCCTCGCGCGGCTATGCCACCGCGACCGACCTGGCCGACTACCTGGTGAAGAAGGGCCTGCCCTTCCGCGACGCGCACGAAACCGTGGCCCACGCGGTCAAGGCCGCGGTCTCGCACAACTGCGACCTGTCCGAGCTGCCGCTGGCCGTGCTGCAGCAGTTCAACCCCTCGATCGAGAAAGACGTCTACGACGTGCTGAGCCTGCGCGGCAGCCTGGACGCGCGCAACACCCTGGGCGGCACGGCCCCGGTCCAGGTGCGCGCGCAGATCGCGCGGCACCGCGCGCGGCTGGTCTGAGCCTGAGCCGCGCCCGGCGCGCGCGGTCTCAGGCGGCGCGCCAGAAGATGTAGTCCGCCTGGTACCTGACCACGGTCTTCTGCCCCGCCTTCTCCGCACCGCAGGCCTCGGCGGGCGCCACGCCGCCACGCGTGGCCAGGCGCTGGATGTAGGTCACGCCCTGCATGGCACCGCTGCCCATGGCCGGGTTCGCCTTGACCAGCTGCAGCGGCAAATGGCCTTCGCCTGCGGGGGCCACCGCCTGCTGCACGCCCGTCACGCGCGAGCCGTCCAGGCTCTCCCAGGTCGCGGGCGGGCCGTAGTAGCGGCCCACGCGCTGGCCGCCGCGCGCCGTCAGCGTCGCCTCCGGTCCGACGAACACCCACTCGAACTGGCCCGGCCGATCCCGGCTGGCGCGGCACTCGTAGCTGACCTCGCCCGCGCCCACCGTCTCCATCGCGACCCGGTGGCCGTCAGGCACGCGGACGGCGTCGGGCAGTCCGGCCTGCGCCTGGGCGTTCATGGCCATGCCCCCACCGCCCTGGCTGGCGCAGCCCGACAGGACGACGGCACCCAGCAGGGCCGTGGCAATGTGCTGTTGCATGCTGCGTTCCCCTCGCGCTTCAGGCACCGAAGGACAGGGCGCCCGCCGGCAGGGCACGGCCCAGGGCCTGGGTCAGCACGGTGTAGTGCAGGGTCTCGTCGGCGGCCAGGCTCAGCACGTCGGCCTGGCTCTTGAGCGTGTCGGCCTTGAGCGCCTTCGCATAGTCGTCCGGCTTCATCTCGGCCATGGGGTTGCCGCCGAGCTTGCGTATGGTGGCGACCAGGGCGTCGCGGTGCGCCTTGTGGTGGCCCTGGAACTGCAGGGCCAGGTCCAGCACCGGCTTTTGCAGCAGGCCGCTGCCCGCGCCGAGCTGGTAGGCGTTGATGGCCTCGTGCTCCAGGCCCAGGGCCACGTTGAGAATGCCCACGTCCTTGGCGGCATCGCCGCCCATGGCCTGGCTGGGCCTGATCGTGCGCAGCCGGGCCCTGGACCATCTGCGCCGGCGCGCGAGCGAGCGCGAAGCCCTGACCCAGCCGCTGGACGGCCCGCTGTCGGACAGCCTGGCCAGCGACGCGCCCAACCCCATGGACACGGCCCAGGCCGGCGAGCAGGCCTGGGCCCTGCACCAGTGCCTGCGCCAGCTCGAGTCGCGCCAGCGCGAGGTGCTGAGCCTGGCCTATCTGCGCGACCTCAGCCACAGCGAGCTGGCAGCGCAGCTCAGGCTGCCGCTGGGCACCGTGAAGACCTGGATCCGGCGCGGGCTGGACCAGTTGCGCGCCTGCATGGCGCGCTTTGCCTGAGGGGTGGGCATCATGAACCTGATCGGCCACCCCGAACTGCTGGACCGGCTGGCCAGCGCCTACGCCTTGGGCACCCTGCGCGGCGGCGCGCGCCGCCGCTTCGAGGCCCTGGCGCGCGAGCAAGCCCCGGTGCGCGCGGCCGCCCTGGTCTGGCAATCGCGCCTGGCCAGCCTCAACGAATTGCAGCCCGAGGTGGCGCCCGACCCGGTGGTCTGGCAGCGCATCGCCAGGCGGCTGCAGGCCGACCGTGAGGCCCCAGTGTCGCGCTCCCGCCCAGCGGGCATTGCGGACTGGCTGCGCAGCCTTTGGCTGTGGCGCGGCGCTGCGGCCGCCGGCGCGCTGGCCAGCGTGGTGGCCCTGGTGGCAGGCCTGAACCTGCGCGAGCAGCTGGGCGGCCAGGTCCGAGAACTGCAGGCCCGGCTGCTGGCCAGCCCGCAGATCGCCTACGTGGCGGTGCTGGCCGACGAGCAGGCGGCGCCCGCCATGCTGGCCACCTATGACCCGCGCCAGGGCCGGCTCACGCTGCAGCGCGTGAACGCCTACCGCGAGGCCGCCGACCGTTCGCTGCAGCTGTGGGCCTTGCCGCCTTCGGGCGCGCCGCGCTCGCTGGGCGTGCTCGGCCCGGATGCGGTGCTGCGCCTGCCTTCAGCGGAGGACGAGGTGCGCAATGCGTCGGCGCTGGCCGTCAGCCTGGAGCCCCAGGGCGGCGTGCCCAGCGAGCGCGGGCCGACCGGCCCGGTGCTGTTCAAGGGCGCCCTGATACGCAAGGCGCTCTGAGAGGGTGTAGACGAAAACAACATCTCGCGCGTTATGCTCTGATCGAAGCATGCGGACACGAGGTGGCAGATGGTGAAGAAGGCGCGAGGCGAGCAGCCGGGACGTCCGG
>NZ_SCMM01000096.1:0-8422 GCF_005503345.1 Ramlibacter sp. 2FC | reverse complement strand
GGCTGCAGGACCGGGGATTGTACCCCCCCGGGGGCCGGCCCCGCCAGACCAGGCGCGTCCGGCCCCCGGGGGGGTACAATCCCCGGTCCTGCAGCCGGCCCGACCGGCTTTTTACCGCGCACCTTTCTTCGGATCGAAGCGCTTACTACCTGCCCCTTCATAGGGGGAGTCTCTAGGTCAGGTCACCCATGTCTGATTTAAGTCTTCAACTGCAGCAGGCCGCAAGCCAACTACCAGTTTCCAGCTATTTTGACGAGGCGCTCCACCAGCGAGAGCTGAAGCTCCTCTTCCAGCGCGGGCCCCGCTACGTGGGGCACCAGCTCGCCGTGCCCGAGATGGGTGACTACCATGCCCTGCCTCAGGAAGGCGGGGGCCGGGCCCTGGTGCGCACGCCGCAGGGCGTGGAGCTGATCTCCAACGTCTGCCGCCACCGCCAGGCCGTGATGCTCAAGGGCCGCGGCTCGCTCCACGCCGAGCAAAAGGGCAGCGCGGGAGGCAACATCGTCTGCCCGCTGCACCGCTGGACCTACTCGCCCCAGGGCCAGCTGCTGGGCGCGCCGCATTTCGCGCACGATCCCTGCCTGGACCTCAACAACTACAAGCTGCGCGAGTGGAACGGCCTGCTGTTCGAGGACAACGGCCGCGACATCGGCGCCGATCTGGCCCACATGGGCCCGCGCGCCGAGCTCGACTTCTCGGGCTACGCGCTGGACCGCGTCGAGCTGCACGAGTGCAACTACAACTGGAAGACCTTCATCGAGGTCTACCTGGAGGACTACCATGTCGGCCCCTTCCATCCCGGGCTGGGCCAGTTCGTCACCTGCGACGACCTGCGCTGGGAGTTCAAGCCCGAGTACTCGGTGCAGACCGTGGGCGTGGCCAACCGCCTGGGCCGGGCCGGCAGCCCGGTCTACCAGCGCTGGCACGAGCAGTTGCTCAAGTACCGCGGCGGCGAGCCGCCCAAGTTCGGCGCGATCTGGCTGACCTACTACCCTCACATCATGGTCGAGTGGTACCCCCATGTGCTGACGGTCTCCACGCTGCACCCCATGGGGCCGCAGAAGACGCTCAACATGGTGGAGTTCTACTACCCCGAGGAAATCGTCGCCTTCGAGCGCGAGTTCGTCGAGGCCCAGCAGGCCGCCTACATGGAGACCTGCATCGAGGACGACGAGATCGCCGAGCGCATGGACGCCGGACGGCGCGCGCTGATGGCGCGCGGCGACAACGAGGTCGGCCCCTACCAGAGCCCGATGGAAGACGGCATGCAGCACTTCCACGAGTGGTACCGCCAGGCCATGGGGCTTCGCGCTACCGCTTGAGCGCCGCCCTCCCCCTGCCCCGCCTCCGCCCCGCCCGCCGGGGCTGGAGGCCTTTTCTTTTTTGAGGACTCCCCCGCGTGCAAGCCTCCTGGATGATCCTGGCCTCGCTGTTCTTCGCGAGCATGAGCGTGTGCATCAAGTTCGCCTCGGCGCATTTCCACACGGTGGAGCTGGTCTGCTACCGCGGCCTGGTCGGCATCGCCTTCATGGCGGCGCTGTGCCGCGCCCAGGGCGTGACCCTGGGCACCCGGGTGCCGATGATGCATGTGTGGCGCAGCATCGTCGGCGTGCTCTCGCTCAGCGCCTGGTTCTACGCGATCGCGCACCTGCCGCTGGCCACGGCCATGACGCTCAACTACATGAGCGGAGTCTGGGTGGCGGCCTTCCTGGTCGGCGGCACCCTGGTCATGGGGCGCCTTTCGGACATCGGCAAGCAAGGGCCTGTCGTGCTGACGGTGCTGAGCGGCTTCGCGGGCGTGGTCATGATGCTGCGCCCCACGCTCGATCAGAACCAGCTGTTCGCCGGCCTGATCGGCCTGCTCTCGGGCCTGGGCGCGGCCTTCGCCTACCTGCAGGTCGCGGCCCTGGGCCGGATCGGCGAGCCCGAGGCGCGCACCGTGCTGTACTTCTCGATCGGCGCCATGGTCGCCGGCGCGATCGGCATGCTGTTCACCGGCGCCAGCGCCTGGACCTGGCCCGAGGCGCTGTGGCTGCTGCCGATCGGCGTGCTGGCCGCCCTGGGCCAGCTGTGCATGACGCGCGCCTACAGCCATGGCGCCACGCTGGTGGTCGCCAACCTGCAATACTCGGGCATCGTGTTCGCGGCGCTGTTCGGCATGTTCCTGTTCGGCGACCAGATCCCCCTGCTGGGCTGGGCTGGCATGGCCCTGATCATCGCCAGCGGCATCGCCGCCACCGCGCTGCGCGCACGCGCCCTGCCCAACCCACCCGCCGAGGAGCACTGACATGTACGACACATTGATTTCGGTAGCGCAGCTCCAGGCCCTGCAGGCCGGCGGCAAGCCGCTGATGGTGTTCGACTGCAGCTTCGACCTGATGAACCCGGCCGCCGCCGACGCCCTGTTCGCCCATGCGCATGTCGCTGGCGCGGTGCAGGCCCACTTGGAGCGCGACCTCAGCGCGCACGACGCTGCCGAAGCGGTGAACGGCGGCCGCCATCCGCTGCCGCGCCGCGAGGCCTTCGCGGCTTGGCTGTCGCGCGTCGGCTTTGCCAACGACATGCAGGCCGTGGTCTACGACCGCAACGGCTGCAACTACTGCGGCCGCCTGTGGTGGATGCTCAAATGGGCCGGCCACGAGGCCGTGGCCGTGCTCGACGGCGGCCTGCAGGCCTGGGAGGCCGCGGGCGGCGCCGTAGAAAACGGCCCTGGCGCCGAGCGGGCGGCCGGCCAATTCAGCCTGGCCCTGGAGCGGCGCATGCTCGCGAGCACCTCGCGTGTGGCCGAGCAGCTCGGCCGGCCGGCGCAGACCCTGATCGACGCGCGCGGCGCGGCACGCTACCGCGGCGAGATGGAGCCGCTGGACCCGGTGGCCGGCCATATCCCCGGCGCGCTGAACCGGCCCTTCCAGGACAACTTCCAGCCCGACGGCCGATTCAAGCCCGCCGGGCAGCTCAAGGCCGAGTTCGAGGCCCTGCTGGCCGGCCGCGCCCCGACCACGGTGGTGCACCACTGCGGCAGCGGGGTCAGCGCCATCCCCAACCTGCTGGCCATGGAGGTCGCGGGCCTGGGGCCCACCGCGCTCTATGCGGGCAGCTGGAGCGAGTGGTGCCGCGCGCCGGGCCTGCCCTGCGCCCAGGGCTGACCCCCCGGCTTCCTCAGGCGGCCTATTCGCGGATGTTGGCCGTCTTGACGATCTGCGCGTAGCGCGCCTGCTCGCGCTGCACGAAGCGCCCGAACTCGGCCGCGCCGCCGCTGCCGCCCAGGGCGCCCTGCTCCTGCATCTTGGTCCGAACCTCGTCGGACTTGAGCACCTCGTTGAGCTCGTGGTTCAGGCGCTCGACCACGGCGGCCGGCGTGCGCGCCGGCGCGAACAGGCCGGTCCAGGACACGATGTCGAAGCCCTTGAAGCCGGCCGACTCGGCCACCGCCGGCACCTGGGGCAGGGCCGCGAGGCGCCGGTCGTCGGTCACGGCGATGCCCTTCATCTTGCCGGCCAGGATGTTGGGCGTGGCCGTCACGCTGATGAGCAGGGCCAGGTCGACCTGGTTGCCGACCACGTCGCTCACGATCTGCGCGCCGCCGCGGTAGGGCACATGGGTGATGAAGACCTTGCCCTGCTCCTTGATCAGCTCCATGCCCAGGTGCAGCACCGTGCCCACGCCCGAAGTGGCGTAGCTCAGATGGCCGGGCTTGGCGCGCGCCAGCTTGAGCACGTCGGCCAGGGTCTCGGCCGGCAGGCCGGGCCGGGCCACCAGCACCATGGGCGCGGTGTTGACCAGGCCGATCGGCGCCAGGTCCTTGAGCGTGTCGTAGCGCACCGCCGCCGGGTTGATCAGGCGCGCGATCGCCACCGGGCTGTCGGCGCCCATGACCAGGGTGTAGCCGTCGGGCGCGGCCTGCGCCGCCTTGGCCACGCCTATGGTTCCGCCCGCGCCGGCCACGTTCTCGATCACCACCGACTGCTTGAGCCGCTCGCCCAGCTTCTGGCCGATCAGGCGCGCCGTCACGTCCACGCTGCCGCCGGCGCTGAAGGGCACGATCAGGGTGATGGGCTTGGCGGCCGGCCAGGCCGGCTGGGCCTGCAGCGCAGGGGCGGCGGCCAGGGCCAGGGCGGACAGGCAGAGGGTGCGGCGTGGCAGCATGGATGGAACTCCTGAAGGCAAAGAGATGGGAATCACTGCGTGACGATCCCGGCGCGCAGCGCGTCGAAGCGCGCCGTGAAGTCGGCCCGCCAGGCGCGCCGCGTGGCCTCGTCGATCCAGGCCGCGTCCAGGCCGTTGAGCATGAAGCCGCGCAGCTCGTCGAGGCCGAAGCCGAAGTCGCGCAGCATCATGCCCCAGGCCTGGGTGGGCGTGACCTGGTGCAGGGTCGGGTCGTCGGTGTTGGGGTGGATGCGCAGGCCCAGCGCCGGCATGCGGCGTATCGGGTGCTCCTGCGCCCAGCGCTCGGGCGGCAGGCTGCGCAGGTAGTAGGAATTGGTCGGCACCACGGTGAAGACGATGCCGGCCTCGGCGCAGCGCTGCGCGAACTCGGGCGCGTCGACCACCGTGTAGCCGTGGTCTATGCGGTCCACCTTGAGCAGCTCCACCGCGGTCCGCACGTTGGTCCAGGGCATGCCGAACTCGCCGGCATGGGCCGTGGTCTTCAGGCCCGCGCGGCGCGCCAGCGCGTAGGCCTCGGCGAACCATTCGGGCGGGTGGTCCACCTCGCGGTAGTCTATGCCTATGCCCAGCACCTCCTCGCGCCGGTGCTCCGTCACCCATCGCACCATCTCGACGGCGGCCTCGGGCGGCGCCTCGCGGTCGATGGCGGCGATCAGGCGGCCGGTGATGCCGTGGTCGGCCTGGGCGTCGGCGATGGCGCGCACGATGCCCTGCAGCGCCTGCGGATAGGCCAGGCCCGACATGCGGGCCGTGCCGGTGGGGTTCCAGAAGAACTCGGCGTAGCGCACGCCGTGCGCCGCGGCGTCCTGCAGGTATTCGTAGGTCAGCCGGTGCAGGTCGTCCGCGCTGCGGATCAGCTCGACATCGAGCGCGCGCAACACGCGCAGCACGCCCACGGGCTTCTCGCCGCGGGTGTAGAAGGCCTCGATCTCGGCCTCGCTGATGGACGCGCCGGCGCGCCGCACCAGGTCGCTGAAGGTGTCGCGCCGCACCGTGCCGAGCAGGTGGCAGTGCAGCTCGACCTTGGGCAGGCGGAGCAGGAAGCCGTACAGCGGGTCTGAAGGAGCCAGGAAGGTGGGCATGGATCCATGCTAGTGCCGGCACACTGATAACGGAAGTGATTTAATTTGATGAGTTGATCATATGAATTTATGACCGAACCACCCCTGCCCGAAGACACCGTCCCGTCACGCGCGCCCACGCTGCGCCAGCTGCGCAGCTTCCAGGCCGTGGCGCGCCACGCCAGCTTTCGCCGCGCCGCCGAGGCCCTGGCCCTGACCCAGCCCGCCCTGTCGGCCGCGATCCGCGAGCTCGAGCAGTTGCTGGGCGTGACGGTGCTGGACCGCAGCACCCACCACGTGAGCCTGACGCCCGAGGGCGCCCTGCTGCTGCCCCAGGTCGAATGGCTGCTCAACGGCTGGCGCCATGGCATGGACGGGCTGCACCGCCTGCTGGCCGGGCAATCCCGCAGCCTGCGCGTGGCCGCCCTGCCCTCGGCCATGCACCTGATCGCCGAGCCCCTGGCGCAATGGCTGGCCGCCCGCCCCGGCGTGGACCTGCGCCTGCACGACCCGCTCAACGACGAGCTGGTGCCGGCGCTGCAGCGCGGCGAAGTCGACCTGGCGCTGGGCGTGGCGCTGGACCTGCCGCCCGAGATCGAGGCCCATGAGGTAGCGCAGGACGAGCTGGTGGCGGTGCTGCCGTGCGGCCATGCGCTGACGCGGCGGGCGCGCTTGCGCTGGCAGGACCTGGCGGGCGAGCGGCTGGCCCTGTTCGCGCGCGGCAGCACCTACGAGCTGGCCATGGGCATGCTGCGCCAGCATGGCGCGGACCTGGGCCGGGCCGACCGGCTGCTCTACAGTGAGTCGCTCTACAGCCTGGTGCGCAGCGGCCTGGCGGTGGGCGTGATCTCGCGCCTGTACACCCAGGCCCTGGCACCGGACACCCTGGTGGTGCGCCCCCTGCATGCGCCCCGGATCGCGCGCCGCGTGGCGCTGATGCTGCGCCATGCGGGCGGCCCGCGCCCGGCCCTGATCGAGGATTGCCTGGCTCACCTGCTGGCGGCCCTGCGTCCGCCCGCAGCCTAGCGTTCCCGCCCCGCTTCCTGAGCGACCTTCTGCACCGGAGACAGCAGGTACTCGAGCACCGAGCGACGCCCCTGGTGGATCTCGGCCTGAACCACCATGCCTGGCGCAGTCTTCAGCACATCACCGTTTGGCGCACGCAAAACCTGCGCAGCCGCAACCGCCCCCTCACCTCCTCGCCATCACGCGCTACAAGTGGAGCAGCTACTACGCGATGGCGGTGATCGGGCTGGCGCAGGAGGAGACTCGAAGCAGACATGCAAGCGCGAAAGCGGCGCCCCGGTAAGATGACAAGTCCAAACGTTGTTGAACTGCGATGACGGACATCTGGTCTCCCGACAAACGCTCCAAAGTGATGGGACTCGTGCGCTCCAAGGGCAACCGCTCCACCGAGGTTCGGCTGATTGCCATCTTCCGAGAACTTAGCATCACCGGATGGCGGCGCAATGAGAGGCTCGTGGGCAATCCAGACTTCGTATTCCGCGCCCACAACCTTTGCGTCTTCGTGGACGGCTGCTTCTGGCATGGTTGCCCAAAGTGCTACCGGCGCCCCTCCTCGAGCCAAGCCTACTGGGACGCTAAGGTCCAACGAAACAAGGCTCGCGATCGGGAAGTGAACATGGAGCTACGCGCGCGAGGCTGGCGCACCCTCCGAATCTGGGAGCACCAATTGAGCCTGAAAGGCCGGTCGAACCTCATTCGACGGCTTCGCCGATACGGCTTATGACTGCGATGCTTGGTTCACACAGCGCCGCCGCGCATTGACGCGCCGGTGCTGGCGGGCCATTGAGCATCAATCCTCGTCCAGCTCAACCACTGGCGAGCGTCGTGCTTATGCCCCTCTGTGCCATCTTCGCCGTAGTCGAACACATCGCCTGGGTTGCTCTTGGCCAAGATTTTCCCTTGGTAGCCAATGACCAAATGCACTTTCGACTGCACCAGAAAGAATCCAAGCAGCGTAAGGCTCACGGTTGCCAAGAAAGCGATCGTCTCTGCCTCCGCCTCCACGGTCGAGGGCCAACAACCGTATTGCGTCTTGAAGCCGTTGAGGCCCTCGATGAACCTGACGGTGATGCCGCCCGGCGACTTGATTGTTTTGTTTACTTCGCTCCCCTTTGAACTACCGATTCACTTGGCCTCATGCAGAGCCAGGAATTCTCGATAGGTCCTGACCGCTAGAATCAACTCGTTGTGCGCGTAGGGCCTGGCCTCCGAGGAGGAGACTCGGCCATCTTTGATCTGCGCGCAGAGCTTCTGCGCCGCGGCGTCGGAGCCCATGGTTCGGCCCGACAGCTCAACGCCCAACAGCCGCTCCACCGTCTTGCACCGACTAACTGTGTCGGAGGCGACCTTGGCCGAAAACGGCCGCTGGGTCCTCGCGCTGAGCTTCTCTGTCGTCAAAAAAGTCTTGAACTCTGTCTCGTGCCTCATGGACGTCCACCCAATGGTTCCGCCGCGCTAGCGCAGACGTCTGGGCTGACGGCGCGGCGAACCCGGCAATTATCGCGCGTGACTGGCTCAATCCGCGCGACAAAATAGAGGCCAATCGCGCGACAATAGCCGGTCTAACCCAACGGCCCATGAACTCCAAAAAATACTCTCTGGCGGAATTTTTCTGCGGTTGCGGCGGGACGTCCCGCGGCTTCACCCGCTCCGGTCGCTTCAACGTCGCTTTTGGCAACGATGTGAAGGACGAGGCTCTGCGGACCTTCGAGTTCAACCACGCCCACGACGATGTTCCGCCTGCGACCATCCGCAAAGACATCCGCCTTCTCGATGTGGAATCGATCCACAACGCCTTGAAGGATCGGAGCATCGCCAAAGGCGACCTCGACGTAATGATTGGTGGACCGCCGTGCCAGGGCTTCTCCCAACTCCGCCGCAATGAGCACCGCGAGGAAGGCAAGATCGTCAAGTTCAGCGGATACAGCCAACTCGCACACGACCCACGCAACGACTTGGTGTTGCGATACCTCGAGGTCGCGGAGGCCCTCGGCCCCAAGTTCCTTGTGATCGAGAACGTGCCCCAGATGCTCAACCACGGCTTTGAAGGACGCCTAGTCTTACTGTGTCATAAAAATTAAGGCATGATATGCCCGTCATTTTTCCCTGTGACGAGGGTGCGATGGGCATATCCAAAGAATTCGATCGATACATGGCTCACCTGGCCG
>NZ_SCMM01000095.1:0-8526 GCF_005503345.1 Ramlibacter sp. 2FC | reverse complement strand
CTACCCAAACCAGCGTCTGATCGTCACGACCCAAGGCAGGAGCCGTATGCGGTAGTTCCGCACGTACGGATCTGTGGAGGGGGTGTTGGGTGACTGGCATTCCTACTCCGACTTACAGCGGGCCGCGGCGGGCTGCCGTGGCGGGCGTGGTCACTGTATTCGGGCGACAATTGATTGATCTAATCAATCATCCTCCTGACTTACCCTGATGGCCTGGACCGACTTGATCCACCCCAAGACGACGGACGAGTTGTTCCTGTACCGCTTGTCGCGGTTGCGGTCTGCCGCCGGCCGGCGCGTGATCCGCATCTGCGAGGGTGAATTCGGCATCACGCGGCGCGAATGGGGCATCCTGGGCTTGCTGGCCAAGCACGACGGCATCCTGTCGTCGCAGCTGGCCGAGCGGGCCCAGCTCGATCGGGCTCGCACCTCCCGCGCCGTGTCCGGCCTCGTGGCCAAGGGGCTGGTTCTCCGCGAGGCGCGGCCGGGCGACCGGCGCGAGGTGGTCCTGAGCCTGACCGAGGCGGGCCGTGCCGTCAACGGGGCCATGTTTCCGCGCGTGGCCCAGATCAACCGGGAGCTGTTGTCCGTACTAGGCGAGAGTGAGCTGGCGGCGCTCGATGCGGCTCTCGTGCGCCTGCAGGCCCAGGCCGATGCCATGGCGCCCGGCCCCGACGCGCCGCTGGCCAACCGCCGGCGGGGCGGGCGCTCGCCGCGGCGGGCGAGCTGATACGCGTCAGGGGCACGCCGCCATGATCCGGACGATACGGGCCCGCGCCGCTGCCGTTGGCGCCGCGCTGGCGGCCTTGGCCCTGTCAGCCGGCGCGGCGCCGGAAACCTTTACCGGCACAGTGACCTGGGTCTCCGACGGCGACACGCTCTGGGTCGCACCCGAGGCCGGCGGGCCGCCGCGCAAGCTGCGCGTCGACGGCATAGATGCGCCCGAGATCTGCCAGGCCGGCGGGGAGGCTTCGCGCGCGGCGCTGGCGGTGCGGGCCCTGCGCCGGCCGGTGCAGGTGGAAGTGCGTCGCCAGGACGACTATGGCCGCGGCCTGGCGCGCATCAGGGTCGGTGGCGCGGACCTCGGGGCCGAGATGGTGCGCGCGGGCCAGGCCTGGTCGCACCGCTGGCGCCACAACCCCGGTCCCTATGCCGAGCAGGAGGCGGCGGCGCGCCGCGCGCGGCGCGGCCTGTTCGCCGACCCGCAGGCCGAGCTGCCCAGGGCGTTCCGCAAGCGCCACGGCTCCTGCCACGAGGAGCGGGGCTGAGCGCGGCTCAGTGCGCACCGCCGCAGACCGGGCAGCCGGGGTTGCGCGCGATGCGCACCTCGCTGAACTCCATGCCGCGGCCGTCCAGCATCAGCAGGCGCCCGGCCAGCGAGCGGCCTATGCCGCACAGCAGCTTCAGCGCCTCGGCCGCCTGCAGGGTGCCGATGATGCCGACCAGGGGCGCGAACACGCCCATGGTGGCGCAGCGCGTCTCCTCCAGCGACTGCGATTCCGGGAACACGCAGGCGTAGCAGGGCGAGGCCGCGTCGCGCGGGTCGAACACCGAGACCTGGCCGTCGAAGCGGATCGCGGCGCCCGAGACCAGGGGCCGGCGGTGCCTGACGCAGGCGCGGTTGACGGCGTGGCGGGTGGCGAAGTTGTCGCTGCAGTCGAGCACCAGGTCGGCCTCGGCCACCAGGCGCTCGAGCAGGGCGTCGTCGGCGCGCAGCGTGAACGGCCTCACTTGCACGTCGGGGTTGATGGCGGCGATGGCCTCGCGCGCCGACTCGGCCTTGGGCTGGCCCAGGCGGGCCAGCGTGTGGGCCACCTGGCGCTGCAGGTTGGTGGCGTCGACGCTGTCGTGGTCGACCAGGGTGATGCGGCCCACGCCGGCGCTGCCCAGGTACAGGGCCACCGGCGAGCCCAGGCCGCCGGCGCCTATGACCAGGGCATGCGAGGCCAGGAGCTTTTCCTGGCCCTCCACGCCGAGCTCGTCCAGCAGGATGTGGCGCGAGTAGCGCAGCAGCTGTTCGTCTTCCATGGGCGCGCGCGCCGGGGCGGGCCTGGCGCCCGCCTTGACGTCAGTTTTCCTTCTTCTCTTCCTTGCGCTCGACCAGGGTCTTGCTGACCAGCACCGGGCGACCCTTGAGCTGGTTGATCGCCTGGGCCAGCTGGAAGTCCTTGTCCGAGCCGAATTCGGGCAGGCGGCGCTCCGCGGCCGGCTTGCGGGCCTCTTCCTCGAGCTTCTTCAGGGCCTCCTCGCGCGCCTTTTCGCGCGCCGGGTCCTTGATCTCGGGACCCTGGCCGTTGCCCAGGTGCTTCTCCAGGTCGGCCTCGCGGGTGCGCAGGATGGCGAACACGTTGCCCTCGGCGGTCTCGTCGAGCATCACGTCGGGCACGATGCCGCGCGCCTGGATCGACTTGCCGCTGGGCGTGTAGTAGCGCGCCGTGGTCAGCTTGAGCGCGGTGTCGGGGCCTAGCGGGCGCACGGTCTGCACCGAGCCCTTGCCGAAGGTCTGGCTGCCCATCACGGTGGCGCGCTTGTGGTCCTGCAGGGCGCCGGCCACGATTTCGCTGGCCGAGGCCGAGCCTTCGTTGACCAGCACCACCAGGGGCATGGTCTTGAAGACACCCTTGGTCGATTCGTGCAGGCGCCGCAGCGGGTCGCTGTTGCCGCGGCGCTGGTAGAACTCGGGCGCGGCCTTGTAGGAGAACTTGCTCTCGGCCAGCTGGCCGTTGGTCGAGACCACGGTCACGTTCTCGGGCAGGAAGGCGGCTGAGACGGCCACCGCCGCGTCGAGCAGGCCGCCCGGGTCGTTGCGCAGGTCCAGCACCAGGCCCTTGAGGCCAGGCTCCTGGCGGTGCAGCTCCTCGAGCTTGCGCACGAAGTCGTCCACCGTGCGCTCCTGGAACTGCGACAGGCGGATCCAGCCGTAGCCGGGCTCGACCAGCTTGGACTTGACCGACTGGGTCTTGATCTCCTCGCGCGTGATGGTCACGGGGAAGGTGCGGTTCTCGTCCTTGCGGAAGATGGTCAGCAGCACCTTGGTGTGGGGTTCGCCGCGCATCTTCTTGACCGCGTCGTTGAGCGACAGGCCCTTGACGGCCGTGTCGTCGATCTTGGTGATCAGGTCGCCGGGCTTGAGGCCGGCGCGGTCGGCCGGCGAGCCCTCGATAGGCGACACCACCTTGACCAGGCCGTCCTCCTGGGTGATCTCAATGCCCACGCCGACGAAGCGGCCGGTCGTGCCCTCGCGGAATTCTTTGAAGGACTTCTTGTCGAAGTACTGCGAGTGCGGGTCCAGGCTGGCGACCATGCCCGAGATCGCGTCGGTGATCAGCTTCTTCTCGTCCACCGGCTCCACATAGTCGCTCTTGACCATGCCGAACACCGCGGCCAGCTGCTGCAGCTCCTCGAGCGGCAACGGTGCCAGCGTGCCGCGCGCCACGGTCTGCAGCGACACCGTGGTCAGGGCGCCGGCCAGCGCGCCCACCGAAATCCAGCCCGCGATCCTGAGTTTCTGACCCATTTCCATTACCTCGACCGGCCAATATACACGCAGGCGCCGCGGGCCGCGCGGCGCCTGTGTCAAGTCCTGCAAAGACCGATGTCTCTGCGGCGCCGGCCGGCTCAGGCCTTGCCCTGGCTGGCCACGGCCGCGGCAGCCTTCGCAGCGGCCTCGGCGTCGCCCAGGTAGTAGTGGCGGATCGGCTTGAGCTCGGCGTCGAGCTCGTAGACCAGCGGGATGCCGTTGGGGATGTTCAGGCTCACGATGTCGTTGTCGGAGATGCCGTCCAGGTACTTGACCAGGGCGCGGATCGAGTTGCCGTGCGCGGCCACCAGCACGCGCTTGCCGCTCTTGATGGCCGGCGCCATGGACTCGCTCCAGAACGGCAGCACGCGCGCCACCGTGTCCTTGAGGCACTCGGTCAGCGGCACCTCCTCGGGCTTGAGCCTGGCGTAGCGCGGGTCGCCGCGCTCGCAGCGCGGGTCGGTCGCCTCCAGGGCGGGCGGGGGCGTGTCGTAGCTGCGGCGCCAGACCAGCACCTGCTCGTCACCGTACTGCTTGGCCATGTCGGCCTTGTTCAGGCCCTGCAGCGCGCCGTAGTGGCGCTCGTTCAGGCGCCAGTGCTTCACCACCGGCAGCCAGGTGCGGTCCATCTCGTCCAGGCAGTACCAGAGGGTGTGGATGGCGCGCTTGAGCACGCTGGTGTAGGCCAGGTCGAACTCGTAGCCCTCGGCCTTGAGCAGCTTGCCGGACGACATGGCCTGGGACACGCCGGTGGGCGTCAGGTCGACGTCGGTCCAGCCGGTGAAGCGGTTTTCGAGGTTCCAGGTCGATTCGCCGTGGCGTATGAGTACGAGTTTGTGCATGGTTGGCCTGCTTGAAAAGGGTGGGATGAACGCGAGACAGCCCGCCATTTTAGAATTCGGCGCTTTGCGGCCGGTTTCGGAACGCGTACGAAAGGTGAATAGTGAAGTTTCTGATCGATAACTGGATGCTGATCGCGGTGGCCCTGGCCTCGGGCGGGATGCTGCTGTGGCCCGTGGTGGCGCGCGGCGCGCGCGCCGGCACGCTGAGCGCGAGCGCGGCGGTGCAACTGATCAACCGCGAAAAGGCCGTGGTGGTCGATGTGCGCGAGCCGGCAGAGTACGCCGCCGGCCATGTGCTCGGCGCCAGGAACCTGCCGCTGGGCCAGCTCGAGCAGCAGCTGCCGGACCAGGTCAAGAACAAGGCCACGCCCCTGGTCCTGGTCTGCGGCACGGGCTCGCTGGCCAACCGCGGCCTGGCGGTGGCCAAAAAACTGGGCTACGCGCAGGCCCAATCGCTGAGCGGCGGGCTGGCGGCCTGGAAAGACGCTAATCTTCCGGTCGAGAAAGCCTGATTCTGGAGAGAACCGCCTCATGCAAGCCGTCAAGATGTACACCACCGCCGTCTGCCCCTACTGCGTGCGCGCCAAGCAAATCCTCAAGATGAAGGGCGTGGCGCAGATCGAGGAGGTCCGCGTGGACGTCAACCCTGACGAGCGCATGAAGATGATGGAGATCACCGGCCGGCGCACCGTGCCGCAGATCTTCATCGGCGACACCCATGTGGGCGGCCACGACGACCTGGTCGCGCTGGACGCCCAGGGCGGCCTGATGCCGCTGCTGCAGGCCGCCTGACCGGCCCATAGCGCCCCGCCGGATCGCCGATAATCGGCGCATCCCGAACAGCCAGCCCGCTTCGGCAGGTCCGCAGCGGGCTTGTTTTCGACCCTTCTTTCACCGATACCCACCGAGAAATCCATGGCCGACCTCGACCCCGTGTTCCAGATCCAGCGCGTCTACCTCAAGGAGGCCTCGCTGGAGCAGCCCAATTCCCCCGCCATCCTGCTCGAGCAGGAGCAGCCCGGCGTGGACATCCAGCTCGGCGTGGACGCCAGCCCGGTGGCCGACGGCATCTTCGAGGTCTGCGTCACCGCCACCGTGCAGACCAAGGTCAAGGACCGCACCGTGTTCCTGGTCGAGTGCAAGCAGGCCGGCATCTTCGAGATCCGCAACCTGCCGGAAGACCAGATGGGCCCCATCATGGGCATCGCCTGCCCGCAGATCGTCTACCCCTATCTGCGCGGCAACGTGGCCGACGTGATCACGCGTGCCGGCTTCCCGCCGGTGCACCTGGCCGAGATCAACTTCCAGGCCATGTACGAGCAGCAGCAGGCCGAGCAGGCGGCCTCGCCCATCATCACGCAGTGATGCCCAGGGGTTGCGCCCCTTGAGTCCGCCAGACTGGTGCATGCGATGAACATCATGGTGATCGGCGCCGGCGCCTGGGGCACGGCGCTGGCGATCAGCGCCAGCCGCCACCCGGCCGGCCACAAGGTGCAGCTGTGGGCGCGCGATCCCGCCCAGGCGCAGGCCATGCAGGCCACGCGCGAGAACGCGCGCTACCTGCCGGGCATCGCCCTGCCGGCCGCGCTGGCGGTGCACAACGGGCCGCTGGCGCCGCAACTGGCCTCGGACCCGGACCTGATCATCGTCGCCACGCCCATGGCCGGCCTGCGCGGCGCGCTCGAGGCGCTGCGCGACTGCGGCGTCCCCGTGGCCTGGCTGTGCAAGGGTTTCGAGGCGCCGCAGGCGGCGCCCCACGGCTTGCTGGCCCATGAAATCCGGGCCCAGGTCGCGCCCGGCCTGGCCGCCGGGGTGCTCAGCGGCCCCAGCTTCGCCCAGGAGGTCGCGCGCGGCCAGCCCACGGCCCTGGTCGCGGCGAGCGAGCATGCCGCCGTGCGCGATGCCCTGGTGGCGGCCCTGCACGGGCCGACGCTGCGCGTCTACGCCAACGACGACATCGTCGGCGTCGAGGTGGGCGGCGCGGTCAAGAACGTGCTGGCCATCGCCACCGGCCTGTGCGACGGCCTGAACCTGGGCCTGAACGCGCGCGCCGCGCTGATCACGCGCGGCCTGGCCGAGATGACGCGCCTGGGCCTGGCGCTGGGCGCGCGCGCCGAGACCTTCATGGGCCTGTCCGGCCTGGGCGACCTGGTACTCACGGCCACCGGCGACCTCAGCCGCAACCGCAGGGTCGGCCTGCTGCTGGCCGAGGGCAAGAGCCTGGACCAGGCCGTGGCCTCGCTGGGCCATGTGGCCGAAGGCGTCTACAGCGCACGCACCGTGGTGCAGCGCGCGCGCGGGCTCGGCGTGGAGATGCCGATCGCCGAGGGTGTGGTGGCCCTGCTCGACGGCCGGCTGCAGCCGGCCGACGCCGTGGCCAGCCTGATGGAAAGAGGGCCCAAGGGCGAGTACGCCTGAGCGGCCCGGCCCTAGACTTCGAGGTTGTCGATCAGGCGCGTCTTGCCCAGGCGGGCGGCGCCCAGCACCACCAGTGCGTCGCCCGCTGCGGGCGGCTGCAGGTCGGCGCGCCGGCGCACCGTGAGGTAGTCGGGCTGCCAGCCGCGCGCGCGCAGCGCGTCCATGGCGCGCGCCTCCAGGCCCGGCAGGTGGGCCGGCAGGGCGTCGGCCGCGGCCAGGGCGTCGCGCGCCAGCGTGCGCAGGGCCAGCGAGAGCTGCACCGCCTCGGCGCGCTCGGCCTCGCTCAGGTAGCCGTTGCGCGAGCTCAGCGCCAGGCCGTCGGCCGCGCGGCAGGTCTCACCGCCCACGATCGTGATCGGCAAAGCGAACTGGCGCACCAGCTGGCGGATCACCATCAGCTGCTGGTAGTCCTTCTTGCCGAACAGCGCCACGCCTTCGGGGCGGCCCGCGAATACCGCGCAGAACAGCTTCATGACCACGGTGCCGACCCCGACGAAGAAGCCGGGGCGGAACTGGCCCTCCAGGATGTCGGCCAGGGCCGGGTCGGGGTGGACCTTGAAGGTCTGGGGCTCGGGGTACATGTCCTGCTCGCGCGGCGCGAACACCAGGTCGCAGCCGGCGGCCTCGAGCTTGGCGCAGTCGGCCTCCCAGGTGCGCGGGTAGCTGTCGAAGTCCTCGTGTGGCAGGAACTGCAGGCGGTTGACGAAGATGCTGGCCACGGTGGCATCGCCCAGCGGCCCGGCCTGGCGCACCAGGGCCAGGTGGCCCTCGTGCAGATTGCCCATGGTGGGCACGAAGGCGGGTTTTTGGCGGCCGGCCAGCAGCTGGCGCAGTTCGGTAATGGTACGGGCGATCTGCATGGAATTCTTTGGAGAAGGAGGTCTGCTTACCAGGCGTGCAGGGCGTCGTCGGGGAAGCGGCCCTGCTTGACGGCCTGCACATAGGCTTCGATGGCGCCGCGCACGTCGCCGGCCTCGGCCATGAAGTTGTGCACGAACTTTGGCATCTTGCCCAGGTTGATGCCCAGCATGTCGTGCAGCACCAGCACCTGGCCGGCCGTGCCGCTGCCCGCGCCTATGCCTATGGTGTGGCAGTGCGTGAGCTCGGCCGTCAGCTCGGCCGCCAGCTTGGCCGGCACCATCTCCAGCACCAGCATGGCGGCGCCGGCGTCCTGCAGCTCCAGCGCGTGGCGGCGCAGCGTGGCGGCGGCCTCGTCGGTCTTGCCCTGCACGCGGTAGCCGCCCAGGGCGTGGACGGTCTGCGGCGTCAGCCCCAGATGGGCGCAGACCGGGATGCCGCGCTCGGCCAGGAATTGCACCGTGGGCGCGGTCCAGCCGCCGCCCTCGAGCTTGACCATGTGGGCGCCCGCCTGCATCAGCACGCAGGCGCTGCGCAGCGCCTGCTCGCGGCTTTCGGCGTAGCTGCCATAGGGCAGGTCGCCGATCAGCCAGGCCGTGGCCTGGACCCGGTGCAGTCCGCGCGAGACGCATTCGGTGTGGTAGCGCATGGTCTCCAGGCTCACACCCACCGTACTGGGCAGGCCCTGGCAGACCATGCCCAGCGAGTCGCCGACCAGCAGGCATTCCACGCCGGCCGCGTCCGCCACGGCGGCGAAGGTGGCGTCGTAGGCGGTCAGCATGGTGATCTTCTCGCCGCTCTCGCGCAGCTGCTGCAGGCGCGGCAGGCTGATAGCGCGGCGCTGCGGCAGCGGCGAGGTGGGCGGCAGCGTGCCGTAGGGGGTGGTGG
>NZ_SCMM01000094.1:0-8843 GCF_005503345.1 Ramlibacter sp. 2FC | reverse complement strand
CGCTGGTGTCCATCCACCAGCACCTCCAGTGTTCCGCTTGAACCGCCGTATGCGGAACCGCACGTACGGTGGTGTGAGAGGGCTGAGGGGGTAACCCCTCACCCTACTCAATCCTTACTTGGCGGTCGGCATCACGAACTCGGCGCCCTTGCCAATGCTCTCGGGCCAGCGCTGCATGACCGACTTCTGCTTGGTGTAGAAGCGCACGCCTTCCTCGCCGTAGGCGTGCATGTCGCCGAACAGGCTCTTCTTCCAGCCGCCGAAGCCGTGCCAGGCCATGGGCACGGGGATCGGCACGTTGATGCCCACCATGCCGACCTGGATGCGGCGTGCGAACTCGCGTGCCACATGGCCGTCGCGCGTGAAGCAGGACACGCCGTTGCCGAACTCGTGGGCGTTGATCAGCTGCACCGCCTCGGCGAAGTCCTTGGCGCGCACGCAGGCCAGCACCGGGCCGAAGATCTCTTCCTTGTAGATGCGCATCTCGGGCGTCACATGGTCAAACAGCGTGCCGCCGAGCCAGAAGCCCTCGGCGCAGCCCGGGCCGGCGTCGGAGCCGGGGAAGCCCCGGCCGTCCACCACCAGCTGGGCGCCTTCCTTCACGCCCTGATCGATGTAGCCGCTGATGCGCTGACGCGCGGCCTCGGTCACGATGGGCCCCATCTCGGCGGCCAGGTTCATGCCGTCCAGCACCTTGAGGCTGCGCGCGCGCTCGGCCAGCTTGGCGACCACCTGGTCGCCGATGTCGCCCACCAGCACCGCGACCGAGATCGCCATGCAGCGCTCGCCGGCCGAGCCGTAGCCGGCGCCGATCAGCGCGTCGACCGCCTGGTCGATGTCGGCGTCGGGCATCACCACCAGGTGGTTCTTGGCGCCGCCCAGGGCCTGCACCCGCTTGCCGTGGCGCGCGCCGGTCTCGTAGATGTGGTTGGCGATAGGCGTGGAGCCGACGAAGCTCACGGCCTTGACGTCGGGGTGGGCGAGCAGCGCGTCCACCGCCTCCTTGTCGCCCTGCACCACGTTGAACACGCCGCCGGGCAGGCCGGCCTGCTTGAGCAGATCGGCCATGAACAGGCTGGGGCTGGGGTCGATCGGGCTGGGCTTGAGCACGAAGCAGTTGCCGGCCGCGATCGCCACCGGGAACATCCAGCAGGGCACCATGACCGGGAAGTTGAATGGCGTGATGCCCGCCACCACGCCCAGCGGCTGGCGCAGCGTCCAGTTGTCTATGCCGGTCGACACCTGGTCGGTGTAGTCGCCCTTGAGCAATTGCGGGATGCCGCAGGCGAACTCGACGACGTCGATGCCGCGCGCCACCTCGCCCTGGGCGTCGGTGAACACCTTGCCGTGCTCGGCCGTGATCATGCGCGCCAGATCGTCCTTGTGGCGGTTCAGCAGCTCCAGGAACTTGAACATCACGCGCGCGCGGCGGATCGGCGGCGTGTCGGCCCAGGCGGGAAACGCGGCCTGGGCCGCGGCCACCGCAGTGGCCACGTCCGCCTCGTTGGCCAGCCGCACCTGGCGCGCCACGGCGCCCGTGGCCGGGTTGTAGACCGGCTGGCTGCGCTGGCTGGCGCCGGCCGTGCGGCTGCCTGCGATGTACTGGGCGACCTCGTTGGAATCGGAATAGGGCTGCATGGTTTGTCTCTCGGGCTGGAGGGTGGAGGAGGGGGCAGGCGGGGCTGCGACCTGAAGCCAGTTTAGGAGCCCGAGGTGGCCACCACAAGACCGCGGGATTGAATTGATTGTTTGAAATGGTGAACAATCAGGTGATGGAAGGCCAAAAAGTCCATGAGCTCTGGAGCCACCTGCACTGGCTCACCGTGCTGGCGCAGCAGGGCAGCTACACTGCGGCCGCCGCGCGCCTGGGCGTGAGCAAGGCCGCCATGAGCCAGCGCATCGCCGAGCTCGAGCGCCTGGCCGGGGTGCCGCTGGTGCGGCGCACCACGCGCAGCGTGCGCCTGACCGAGGCCGGCCAGCGCCTGGTGGACGACACGCGCACCCCGTTCGAGCAGATTGCTCAGAGCTTCGCCGAGGTGCGCGATCTCGCGGCCGCGCCGCGCGGCCTGCTGCGCGTCACCGCGCCGGTGGCCTTCTCGCGCCAGCAGCTGGTGCCGCGCCTGGCCGGCTTCCTGCGCGACTACCCCGAGGTGCGGCTCGAGCTGGACCTGTCGGACCGCCTCTCATCGCTGGCCACCGAGGGCTTCGACCTCGCGATACGCCACACCGCCGCGCCGCCCGACACCCATGTGGCCTGGCCCCTGTGCGCCACGCACTCGGTGCTGGTCGCCAGCCGCAGCTACCTGCGCCGCGCCGGCACGCCGGCCCAGCCGCAGGACCTGCGCCACCACAGCTGCCTGCACTATCCGCGCGCGCAGGAAACGCCCACCTGGACCTTCGAGCCCTTGCGGCCCCGCCCGGGGGCAGCCACCGAGCGCATCACCGTGCCGGTGTCGGGCCCGCTCTCGGCCAACAACAGTGAGGCCCTGCGCGAGGCCGCGCTCACGGGCCTGGGCATCGCCCTGCTGCCCGACTTCAGTGCCCAGGCCAGCCTGCGCGCTGGCAAGCTGGTGCCCGTGCTGCCGCAATGGAAGCCGGTCGGCGGCTTCGCCGAGCAGCTCTATGCGATCCGGCCCTACTCGGCCCATGTGCCGCGGGCGGTGACGGTGTTTGTGGACTACCTGCGGCGGGCGTTTGCGGGAGGATTTGCAGAGGCGGCTCCTGGCGCCGAGCGCAATGCCTGAAATTGCGCGCGGTGCTTGTTCCTCTGGAACAGGCCTCTGAGAGGCAACGGGGCTGCGAGGTTCGTCACGCAAAATAGCGCCCATGGTCGACCTATCGCACCTTCCTCCCGGCCTCATCGCCGTCACCGGTGACGAGCGCAGCGGAAAGACCAGCCTGCTGCGCCGCCTCAGTGGCGATCTGCCACCTCTGCCAGGGCTGGCGCACTGCCCCGACGCGCTCTGGCTGGACCTGGGCCTGCCCGCGCAGGACGAACAGACCCCGCAGCAGATCTGGGACATGTTGCGACAGCGCTGCCCGCGCTGGAATGCGGCGTTGCAGCAGGAGTTGATGGAGGCGCTGGATCTGCATGCCCATCAGGGAAAGCAGCTGTTCATGCTCTCGGCCGGTTCCCGGCGCAAGGTGGCTCTCGTGGGCTTGCTGGCAAGCGGCGCCACGGTCACCTGCCTGGATCAGCCCTATGCGGCCTTGGACCAGGCGTCTGTCCGAGTCCTCCGCGACTTCCTGTGCGACATGGCCGACCACGCCACCCGCAGCTGGGTGATCGCAGACTACGAGGCGGATGCGCGTCTGCCCTGGCGGCGGGTCATTGTCCTGGGGTGAGCTTCACGCACCCTCAGGGCTGTTCGCGGCTTTCTTTCTCGACTGGCTCAAAGGTGCCCTGAGCGGTCAGTCGTCGATCGGACAAGCGGACGCTCGATAGAGACAGATCGTCGGTGCAACCGATCCGTCGGACGCAGTCACCATTGCCCCCCCGTCCCGATCCTGCCCGAGAACAACTCCTCGCACCACAATCTTGCGCGAGCACTACACGCTACCTGTGACGATTAGCGCCGGTTGTCTGGCCGTCATGGTCGAGGAGCAGAAGGCTAACGTCGATGCCTATAGCCGCGAGGAGAGCAGAACAGTGTCTTCGTGAACGACAAGGACGCGCTTTGCGCATGAGTCGAGTGCGGCGGCTGGCTTGTCGACTTCATGGCTCCCAACAATCTGCTCGTCAGTGAATCTGCTTCCTCATATCCGTTCTTCTTCGGACTCCGCATCGTTTCGGCCTATGCCATCGACCCGGCTTTGCCGTGCGAGGGATTCGGCGCGAATTTCATCACCGAGGCGGACCGCTCCGTGACCACGATTCTCCTGCTGGAGGAGTACTGACCGACCGTGAGGCTCGGCGTCACGCCGGGCCCCTGTCGTGTCGGCTGCCGCAGCCCATCCTCACGAACGCTGATGCCAGCCGAGCTGCTCCGCGATCAGCCGCCGGTAGGGTGTGTCGATCTGGGCCGGGGCCTGGCGCACGTACGCCTCGGCAAGCGGTCGCCTGTCATCGTCGAGGTCCCTCAAGAACGCGACGACTTGTTCGCCTGATGGCTTCGTGTCCTTTCCGTCGAACTTGCATGGGAGATTGGTCCAGACGACCGCGGCAAGGCCGTTCCCAGCGGCCCATGCAGCGATCGTTGTCGCTTCCCGACCAGCATTGCCGCCGTAGTCCCAGAAGCCTATGTCGGTCTCCCATCGCTTCGCGATGCCTTCGCGTCTCGCGAGGCGCTGGCGTGCCGTTGTCAGGTCGGACACGTCTAGCAGCGTCCAGCAGGTGCGCACGCGTGGCGTGTCGGCGCAGATCACCAAGGTAATCTTGTCTCCACGCTTGTCTGCCTTCGCGCCGGATTCGCGCGCGAACTCGACAGGGAGCAGCGGACCGTCGTTGCGCCATGCCCCGAGCATCGGAAGGTCTCGCGGGTCCCAGATCAGCGAGCCCCAGCCAATGCAGGCGATGGCTCCATCTGCAATCTCAGCCATATGTTCCGTTCCCGTCTTCGCTAGTATTTCGTCCGCACATACGTCCCGTAGGTCCCGTAGCAGTCATAGCCTCTCGGGTTCTTGTGCGGGTTCAGTGTGCCGTCCATCGTCTTTCTGTTGAACGTCTTGCCGCACACATTGCAGCGATAAACGTATGTCGGGCCGTCGCTGCGCGCAGGGGCGGCACGGCGGGCGCGTGCTGCGGGCGGCGTGCTCCATGCCGCGGTCGCGAGGCTTGGCCGCGTCACCGCCGGGGCGATGGCCAGCGGTCCATCGGAGCTCAGTTCGACCAGGTAGCGCGGCGCGAACGCCTGTCCAGTGACGGACGCATCGTGCATGCGATCCACGCGGTATGAGCGATGCTCGCCGGAGTCGCTGCGGATGGCATGCAGCACGAAGTTGCCTTCGGCGGTCTGCCGCAGCGAGTACGGCTCGATGCGGCGGACACTGCCGTCGTAGGTCAGGTCCACGCAAAGGTGGTTCGCAGCGGCGAAACGAATGATCTCCAGCGGCGCGCGTGCCCGCAGCGGCACGGACATTGGCAGCACGCGGCTGCGGATGATTGTTTCGGACGAGGCGGGCTCGATTCGCGCCCGCTGCGGCGCTTCTGCTCCGCCCATGAGCCAAGTGAAGATCTCAGGGAGTGCGGCCCAGAAATCCGCGACCGGCGGCAGAACCGGAAGCTGGTGGCCGAGCATGCTGGCCCACATCGCTTCCAGATCGGCGCGATGCGGTTCGAGCGCTTCAGCGCTCGGCACGGCGATGCCCTTGTAGCCGCACTTCTGCTCAAGCACATCGCGCAGCACCGCAGCAGGCGGGCGGCTGTCGCCGTGGCGATAGAGGTTCACCACGTCATAGAGATCGCGTGGCCGGGTCCGCTCACCCAGCGCACGCACTTTTTCGCCGAAGGCTTCTTCGTAGGCGTAGCAGTTGATCCACAGCCCGTCCTCAGGGCGATCGGAGTAGGGATGAAAGACCTCGCGCCGCACGGCAGGCAGCACAAGCTTTTCATCCGCCGTGAGATCAAGCTTGATCTTCGGCCATCCACCGGCGGTCGTCGCGGGCGACACCGGCCCGCGATAGCCCACCTTGCCTTGACAGGAGAGGCGACCACGCGGGTTCTTGTAGAGATCAAAGCTCAACTGATCGGCGGGGAGCACGACGCCGGATTCATCCGCCACCCACGTGATGACTTCGCCCAGGACACGGCGCAGGAAGCCTTCTTCAAGCTGGTCTTCGTCACGCAGCGTGAAGTCCAGATCCTCCGAAAACCGATACGTCTCAAAGTAGCACTTCTTTAGGCAGGTCCCGCCCTTGAACACCCACGAATTGACAAGGTCGGGATGGGCGTTGATCCCAGCCAGCAGCCAGCCGAGAACATAGTCCTTCTCGACGACACCGGGCAGCAGGCCGAATGCAGATGCCGCTTCGAGAATCTCGCGCTTATCGATCATGATGCAGCCTGCCTCCAACGCTCCGGCACCCAGAGCCGCCATGCTGTGTGCAGATGATGGGAGGGCAGTGCGGGATCGAGCTGCGCGTAGCCCTGCGTCAGGCGCGCGTGGCAGGCGCCCGCGAGGTCCGCGTTGTGCAGGCGTGTCTCGGCCAGAAAGCCGAGCCGTTTGAAGACCGCGCCGTTTCCGAATTGCTCCCCGTAGCGGATCAGCAGATCGCCGTCATAGGTCGGCGACTTCAGGTGCTCACTCAGGCAGTCGGCGACGTGATCGATCCCGCCGCAGGTGTCCGGCATCGCCAGCACGTCGATCATCGTGCGCGCCGGGTCCGAAATGCTGACGCGCATCGAGCCACGCCATATGGACTTGAGTCCGAAAAGGCGCTTCTGTCCGACGTGGTGGAGCAGGAAGGCGACACCCTGCGCGGTCGCGCGCTTTGCACTGATGCGCCTTGTCGTGAAGACAATGGTCTCGTTGAAGAGCTGTTCGGTCAGGTCCCAGTGGTGAGCGGCGGTCCAGCCACCGATATAGCACTGACCAAAGAGCGTCGGTACAAGGACCCAGGGGTCCTCGACGACTTGCTCGCTTCCGGCGAGATCGAGAGGGACGGGAACATAGAGGCCATGCCCTACGCGCCGCAGCCAGCCCTGCTTGAGCCAGCGCGAGAGGACCTTCGCCGCAGCCGGGCGGTCGAGGTCAAGCACCCTGGCCGTGGCGTCTATCGACACCACCTCCCGGGCGGCACGCAGCACTGCGGCCAGCCGCGCGCGCGAGGCTGGCAGGGGACTGACTTCCCTCATCATCACTACAATTTACCACGCAAAATTCGCATATTCAAGGAATTTCGTGTGGCGCGATATAGCAATCGCGAAAGCCCGCCTCGCCCTTCACGTGACGTGGCCAGCGGGGATCACCTTGTCTGCGGAACGTCCGCGCTCGCCGTCCCGGCCTCCTGCTGTTCTTCACGCAGCGGCAGAGCGGCGACCGCGTTGTTCAGCGTGTACAGGTAGGCGGTAAAGCACGCGCTCGCCTTCTCGAACTCTTCAAGGTTCGCGGCAAACACATCGCGCATCGGCAGTGGGGGCGTCCCGCCAAACCCGTATGACACGTCCTGCTTGCCTGGGATAACTTCGCTCTTGAAGGAGCCGTTCGCCTGCTGGACCATCGTGGTTGCCGGATCCACCGTGCGGACCACCATGCGCGTGTAGCCGACGTTCATTCGCGGCGCGATGGCGTGGCTGGCCAGATTGCGAAAGTTGCTGCTGAGCCTCAAGTAGTCGTCCTCATCAAGTGCCTTCAACGCGGCAATGAACGCAGCACCCCCATCCAGTGGCGCAGCGATCCGCTCAAGCTGGTTCTCACTGTCCTTGCGCGGCAGGAATCGGGGCTTGTCCTCTTTGCCCGGCTTCGGGTCTGAGTCGAGGCGGTCGGCATACGCGGGGTCCGCCGTCATGCGGACCTGGTGCAGCGCATTGGTTGCGACGAAGGTAAAGCGGTCGCGCGTTGCGCTCGGGTAGAACATGCACTGAAAAGCAATCGGCTCGACAAACTCCCATTGCAGCGACCACGCGTCTTCCTCGGGGAAACTGTCCAGCACGTCAAGCCAGACGTGCCAGCGGCGAAGCGCGCCCCGCCATTCGTTGAGTGTGTTGGTGAGTTCGCTCAGCTCGCTATCGACGAGGAAGTCCGCGAACAAGGGGCTGCCACGCCAGCGGACCTGCTTGATCCGCGGGCAGGTGTTGTAGGGGACGGGCGCGCCGTCGAGCGGCGACGGCGCGGCCAATGTCTCGATGTTGTCGGCATAGCGTGCGAGCGCCTGCCGACGACGGTTCGGCTCTAGCCGTTCCATGTGGCTCCCGTGTGCATCTCCCACTCAGCCTCTGATCGTGATCTCGATGGCATCCGGCTTGACGCCGAACGTCGCGGCTAGCGCCTTCTTTGCCTCGGCGATGGTCAGTATTCTCGCAGGCGCAACAGCTGAAGTCCCAGGCGCAGGAGCGGGTGCGCTCTCCACGGTCGGCATCGGCTGCCACCTCGCCTTCGCCGGGTCGATACGCAGGTCCTTAAGCAACGTGTAGCGCACCGGGTTGCGCCCGTGGTCCCATGCGTCTGGAACGTTGATGCGCGCGAATTCGCTGATGGCGATCTGCCAGCGATCCTCGTCGCCTTCCTCGCGCGACTTCCTGATCCCTGAAATCTTCCCGAGGAGGAACGCCGTCCCATGCGGCTCGGTCGCATCGGAGAACTCGTGATCCGCGTTGTGGCGGTTTTGTGTGCAGACCAGCCAAGTGCAGTTCTTCGCGCGCGCCGCGTTGAGCACCCAGGATTGCGAACCGCCCTCGCGGACGATGCGCTCGGCGCTGCGGGCGGTGAATACAACGATGGTGTCGGCTTCCTCGGTCATGGCGTGCTCCACTTCTAATGCGGCAACGCGATATTACAGACTATTGAACACGTTAGCAATAAATTCAGAAAAGTATATGGGCACTCGTCTGGTGGCCAGGGGCCGCCGGTATGGGTGCAGCGGCGGGAGTCGAACCCGCGACCTTCCTGCCCGCGCCCTGTGAGCGGGGAACACGTCGAAAACAGGATGCTCTATCCCCCAACAAGTTTAATGACGAGACGCTGCATTCTGCAGCCCGCAGTTGTACGCCAGGTCTGTGGGTTGCAAGAGCCGCGCTTCCCGATTGCTGGTCGCGACAGACTGCTGTGAAGGGCTGGGGTCAACAGCCGCTGTTGGCCGTTATGGAGAGCTCGACATAACGGCCATTATGAGAAGGCCCCAGTTATGAGAAGTTCTGGGATGGGGTAGGCCGGCAGGCCGCGTAAACGCTTGCGATCTGGGGCGTG